>DQXT01000136.1 GCA_011042225.1 Deltaproteobacteria bacterium
AAATGCGGCCTTTCCTGTTATTTCTAAAATGTGCGCCGTTTTTGGATCGTAGCCTGCAATACATCTTTCAATTCTTCTCATATGTTTTCTTCTAATGAGGCTTGATACGCGCTACTGTTTGTTTGCGGGTCCTTATCGTCGTTCGGGTTATAAAAATTATTGATATCTGAAGACTGAAAATGAATTATGAATTTTATAAGGTTCTTAGGATTGTTTGCCGGTAATTCGTAGAAAATGCCATGCCAAGAGAACCCCGCCGATGGTTATGGCAGAATCTGCGAGGTTGAAGGCCGGCCAGTGATATGAACCTAAAAAAAAGTCTAAAAAGTCAATAACAGATCTATGGCGTATTCTGTCTATAAGGTTTCCCAGTGCCCCTCCGAACACCAAAGAAGTTCCCCAAAAAAGTTGATGGCCGCGACTCCGCGAGCTTTTATAGAGATAAAGGAGGGCTGCGAGGGCGACCACGCTTATTACCTGGAAAAATATGTGACGCCATTTATCAGAACCTGCCAGAAATCCAAATGCCGCTCCAGTGTTGGTTATGTATGTAATATTAAAAAATCCTTGGAAAACCGGTCTTGTTTCATGGAGGTTAAGGTTGGAGACTATAATGGCCTTGGTGGTCTGATCTGAAAGCACGATCAGGAAAGCAACGAATAAAAAGGATTTTATTGAAAAAGGTTTAGACAGGGTCATGGTTTGGAGCCTTCCTGATTTTTGTCCTTTTTAAGGTCTTTATATGATTCGCTGTCCGGTGAAAGCAGCTTCATGGCCTTATCTTTGTGATATTGGGCGGATTGCTGATTTCCAATGGCCTTATAGTGACGATAGAAATACTCATGTGCCTCCCCATGTCTTTCGAGGGCGGCGAAACATCTTCCCATCTGCAGGTAAATACTTGCAGGATCAGGCCAGGATTTTTTCAGTGTTTTAAGTATGGGTAGTGCCTCAGACGGCTTTCCCAGCTCAAGGTAGGCCCTGGCCAAAAAGAACTTGGCGGTTGAATCTCCAGGATGTCTTTTGCTGTATGGACCCAATATAGAGGCGGCCTTTTTATATTTTCCTGCTGCAAAGTAAGCCCTTCCCTGATCTACCTTAAATCCAGATTTTTCCGGGGCTGAAGACACAAGGTTATCAAATGCCTTAATGGCTTTATCATATTCTCTGGCGGCGAGGAGTGATTGGGCAAGACCATAAAGGAGAAGTATATCATTTGGACTGGTATTGAGTTCTTGCTGATAATATTTCATCATGACCATCGGATCATGAGTTAAGATCCTGGTTTTGACCTGTAGCTTTCTTAATTCGAACCGGTCTTCCTGGAATTTTTGTATGCATCGCTCTCGTTCCCAAAGGTCCTCCAGATAGGTTATCCTCTCGCCGGCTCCCGGGTGGGTGGAAAGATAACTAGGTATGGCGCTTGTCCCAAGCCAGCGATATTTCTGCATTTTCTTTAAGACGGTAAGCAGCCCACGAAAATCATATCCGGCCTTGCATAACCATTGGCATGCTCTTCTATCCGCCTCTTCTTCATCTGTGCGGCTGTATTTAAGGGCGATAGACATATTTATGGCACCCGAGGTTGCAAATATGGCGGAACCCGCCTGTCCTTGTCCCAAAAATAGTCCTGCTATAGCAATTGCGGCGGTCGCTATGTTTATTCGCTGCATTCGATCCATGCGCCTGGCTATATGTCTACCCTGAACGTGGCCTATCTCATGGGCCAAAACGCACACAAGTTCATTTTCAGTATCGATTACCTCAAGCAGACCCGTATGCACGAATACGAGTCCTCCGGGCATGGCAAAGGCATTTAGGCCATCATCCTGTATGACGAAAAACTCATAATCAAAAAATTTGCCATCAACTTGGTCAAGCACCTTTTGGCCTACACGGGACACATATCCTACAATTTCCGGATCCTTTATCAGGGGGACCCGGGACTCAACCTGGTGCAGCAATCTATTCCTAAGTTCCCGTTCTTTCTCAACAGACATCATTGCGGAAAGGGGCGAGGCCCAAATCATATAGGCCAAGGCGAAAATAAAAAGAAGAGAAAGGCGATTACACATAAACATATGGTTGATTCGACCGAAAAATTCGATCTGCTGCGTTGCTTCAATTTTTCATCGGCTGCGATATGTGCGCAAAATAGAGTAAGTCCTTTATAATATATACGTTATTATAATAGTCAAATCGCTTTAATTAAAAAATCGGGTTTACTTGATTATTGAATTATGTAGTTCTTTTGTTTTTTGCACCTTTCTTTCTACCGGCTCCGGTCTTTTTCCATGCATGGTCGCGGTCGCCGAATTTCCCTTTTCTGTTTTTTTTGTCAAGCCCAGATGAAATTATGTGAGAAGGTGTGTCACGGAGTACAAAAGCCCCAATTTTTTCAAGCAGTGGGGCATCGCCCCCTGGAATTTTTCTGCTGTCAGGCCTTGCCTTGCTCAATTTGGATTTTTTGCGCTTGTCTTTTTCTTTAACAGGGGGAGGTGCTGGTATTTTCATCCATTGAACATCCATGCCTTCAACAAGATATATAGCCTTGCCGGCCCTTCTAAAGACCACACCTGCCTCATTACTCTTAAGAGCGGATATTTCCGCTATAATTGGGTGTTTGTCTCGGCGCTTTCCGATTTTTAAAGCCATTTCCTTTTCTGTGGATAATACAATCCACTTCTTGTTAACACTTGATTGCAGACCGTGAGCCATGACGTGCCCATGGGCTTTTGGTCTTATGCTGACGTAAAGCAATTCAGGGGGTTTGGCTTCATTGTATATCGTAAGATCAGGGCGTTGTGATTCCGGTCTAACCCTGACATAGTTTTCCTGATATTCGAATTTTTCCGGCTTGTAGAGAGAAAGGAATTGTATTAACCCCCTCGGGGTAATGTGGGACATCCCGGTCTCTTCATCAAGTGCCCGATGGAGTTCTTTGATGGAAAGCCATCCGCCTTTATCCAAGACTATGCCAAAGGCATCCGGACGTCGCCCCAGCATGACAAAAAGGATCTTCTCCAACCGTTTTAATGCTCGCTTGTCCATAACCCTTGCTTTTAATGATCAATTTAATGCGGTTCCGGCATTCTCCTGCTTTGAAGAAAGCAGGTATTTATATTATGGTTTGTATGATAAAATAAATACAAAGAGGTTCTGTTATATATTTTATAGAAAAGAGCATGAAAGATAAAGAGACCTTTCTGTTTTCGGCACTTGTTGCCGAAGAAGATATTAAGAGGGAAAAAACCAAGGCCAGAGAGATCAGGCGCAGCCGGTGGTGGCGCCAAAAGTGTGCTCAAGGGGTTTGTTTTTACTGTGGGAGCCGTGTGGGGTCCGCTAATCTTACAATGGATCATGTGGTTCCGCTGGTTCGCGGCGGTCTAAGCATTAAGAACAACTTGGTGCCGGCCTGTAAGGAATGCAATAACAACAAAAAATATCTGCTACCCATGGAGTGGGAAGAATATATTAAGAGCCGAAAGGAGTAAAGCATAGTGAAAAGTGACCTGTTTTTTCGGTCTTTAGTTAGTTTAAGAAAAGGGATAACTTTTATTATGTTGATTGCCGGTGTTGTTTTTTGTCCCTTATGGCAGGCTGTTGCGGCAACTGACGACACCGAAGCGGAGAAAGCCCCTGTGGGAGACGAGTACCTAATTGGTCCCACAGACATTCTAGAGATTCATATTTGGAGAGAACCCGATCTCTCCCGCACGATACCCGTGCGCCCTGATGGTAAGATAACCTTGCCTCTATTGAACGATGTGCAGGCCTCCGGACTCACTCCCATGGAGCTAAAGGCCGGAATTGAAAAGGGGTTGGCCAAGTTTATAGAATCCCCTGTAGTGTCGGTCGCTGTCCAGGAAATACACAGCAAGAACATATTTGTATTGGGACAGGTTGAATCTCCAGGCCAGTATCCACTTCAGCAGGATCTGACAGTAGTTCAGGCACTTTCCTTGGCAGGAGGTCTTGCAGAGTGGGCGGACCAGAGTGGTATTGTTATCCTGCGCAAGGAAAATGGAAAGCAAAGGCGAATCAAGTTTAATTACAAGGATGTTTCAAAGGGTAAACACCTAGAGGAAAATATAGTCTTAAAGGCAGGTGATACCATTATAGTGCCCTAGCTTCTATATCGCGAGGTAAATCGATATGCAACCATTCGGTTTTTACCATTTGTGTTTTTTAAAACGAGTTTCTATCTTGGTTTTAATTGCTGTCTTGTTTGTCGGTAATTCATGGGCCGAATGGCATTTTTTGCCGGCACTCGATCTGGAAGAGCGTTATGACAGCAATATGTATTTGAGTTCCGACAACGAGACCTCTGATTTTATAACCCGACTCAGTCCTGAATTAAGACTGGAAGATGTCAGTGCAACCAGGACCTTTGCTGCCAGCTATATCATGCATATGTATCATTTTGATCGTCATGATGAGAACAATTATATCGGGCACTCGGCCGAATTAAGCTGGGATCAAAGGCTAAGCCGGAATCTGTCCTGGCATATAATGAATAGTTACACCAGATCCGAGGAACCCCTGGAAGAGGATCCTGAGTATACCGGGGTAAGAGAGACCAGGAATATGTATACCAGAAACTCAGTAGATACTGGATTTACTTATCGGTTCGGCCAAGAGGACAGGGTAACCATATCTTATCTTGACAGCCGTCTTCAAAACAGAGATCCGGATATTGAAGATGATGTTGAATATGGTCCCGGCCTGGAGCTGGAATATTGGCTTACCCAGCGTCACGGTCTACTGCTGGATTATTCCTGGAGCAGAATAGATTATGAACACGATCCATCCGACCAAATGGATGAGATGGTTTTTGTCTATCAGTGGCGGCGGTCTCCACACACTACGCTGCATGTGGACTATGGGCTTGTGCTTTTTTCCTCTAAGGCCCTGGCGGCAGAAGAAGGGAACGACGACTATAATGTGCAGAGTATAGCCGCGGGTTTTGGTCATGATTTTGGGCCATTATGGAACCTGACAGGATCTTTTGGTTACTTTTTCTTTAATCCTAAGGAATCAGAGTCAGGTGATGGACCTGTATATCATCTCTCTTTGGGGCGCAGTTTTGCCAGGGGCTCTGTAACTCTCACTGGTGACGGTGGCTACAGGTTGGATTATTCCGGCGCGGATGCCGAGGGTTTTACAGAGTACAGAGGTCTGTCTCTTTCATCTGCCTATACCGTGTCTCCAAGGACCGAGCTGTATACAACCGCTTCATACATGTATGAGAAGGCCGAGGAAGAAGAGCGCACAAGAGATGAAACCTGGGGTGTCTCGGCAGGCATATCCTACGAGATATCTTCCTGGCTCACCGGGGCTGTCGAGTTGACACAGCGGGAGAGAAACTCTTCCGATGAAGAGGATGAATACAGAGACAGCCTTATGCTCTTAAGACTCAGAGGCACCTATGAATGGAGATAGTCGCCGACAAGGGCATATACAAAGAAGTCCATACCTGGGAATTTTATAGAAGAGGCTTAAGACTGAAAGCCATGGCGGCCATACAGAGCGGACAAAAGTCCATAGATATTTATCTATATCTTTCCCTGCTTTTTCGCAGGAAGTGGGAAATCGTCTTCGGTATGATCCCGTTTCTGTTGGCAGGTGTGATATACTGCCTTTTGGCCACCAAGATTTATAGTACCAGCACTACCATAGTAGTTGTGCCACAACGGGTCCCGGAGGCATATATACGGTCTACAGTGACCGGAGATATTGATGAGCGCATCAGAGGTATATGGCAAAAGGTCACCAGCCGGACAAGTCTTGAGCGAATTATTGAGCAGTTTGACCTCTATGCCGAGGCCAGAGAGGGGCTTCCGATGGAGACGGTTGTAGAGGTAATGAGAAGTAAGATCAAAATAGACAGTCCCAGAACAGCCCGCACAAACGCATTTATTCTGTCTTATGAGGGGAAGGATCCTATTGCCGTTACGAGGGTAGTCAATGCCCTGGCCAACATGTTTATTGAAGAAAATCTTAAATTAAGGGAGACGCAGGCCAAGGGCACTGCAGAGTTTCTATCCGAGGAGCTGGAGAAGGTCTATAGTGAGTTGAAGCGCCGAGAAGAGGCACTTAAAGAGTATAAGATGGAACACATGGGTGAGCTTCCCGAGCAGAGGGACAGCAACCTGGCGATGCTCCAGCGTCTTCAGGAAGAAGTTGAGACGCTGCAAGAAAATATCAGGAGAGCTGAAGACAGAAAGTTGTTATTACAGCGCCAAATTGCAGAAGAGCGGAGTAACCTGAGTTTAGCCTCTGATCTTTCCGGTTCTCAAGAGGGTGGTGTCACTCAGGCCCCGACTACCCTGGAAGGCCTGAGGGAAAGGCTTAAATCCCTTAGAATCCGGTATACCGATACCCATCCGGATGTTGTGAGTGTCAGAAATCTTATTGCCAAGCTTGAGAAGGAGCAGAATATGCAAAGCCCGGCATCGGATAGTGAAGAAACGGAAGAAGAAGAGGAAAGCGGCGCTATGGTTGATGCCGGAAGCCCTGCGAACTCCGTCATCGTGGGGCTTCAGTATCAGGTGAAGGGTTTGGACTTTGATATTAAGGCATCAAGGGAGGCATGTGATAAGATCCGGAAACAGATAGTTGTGTATCAGTCGCGTATTGAAAATACGCCCCGGAGAGAACAGGAGCTGCTTGATCTATCGCGCGATTATGAAAATCTGAGGACCTCCTATGAAAACTTGTTGAATCGCAAGATAGAGGCCGAGCAGGCAGCAGCTCTGGAAAGGAGACAAAAGGGTGAGCAGTTCAGGGTGATTGATCCGGCTAGAGTACCGGAAACATATATCAAGCCCGATGTAAAAAAGATTTTAGCCATGGCCCTTGTCCTGGCCGCAGGCGCAGGTCTGGGATTGGCCTTGGGCCGGGAGTATCTAAGTAATGTATTTTATGATCCAGGAGATGTTAAAAAGGCCTTAGACATCCCTGTTCTGGCCTGTGTACCCCTTCTTTTGACTGATGCCGAACGTCGGAAAAAGAGGCTCGCCGCCTTTTTTTTCGGTACTTTAGCAGTGGCTGGTTATGCAGTGATAACAGTCCTTTTATTTATTCTATGGAGCAGGGGCCCCGGTGCCCTTGAAGGACTTTTCTAAATCTTATGTATCTCAGTTATTATGGATTAAATGAACACCCCTTTTCCATCTCGCCTGATCCAAACTTTTTATATCTCAGCGATATCCATCGCGAGGGACTGGCCAATCTGACCTATGGAATTGCTCAAAGAAAAGGCTTTGTATTAATCACTGGTGATGTGGGTACCGGTAAAACCACCTTAATATATGCCCTTCTTGCGCAAGTTCCACAGAAAGTGAGGGTTGCTTTCATATCCAGCCCTACTCTTACAAGAGAAGAGTTTTTTTATCTTTTAGCAGATGCATATAAATTGGGGGCGATTGAACACAAGGCCCACTTTCTCGTCAGATTTACACAGTTTTTAGAAAAGGCTTATGGCCGTGATGAAAACGTTGTGTTGATCGTGGACGAGGCACATTCTCTAACTCTCGAATTATTGGAGGAGATAAGGCTTCTTTCCAATCTGGAGAATTACTCTTACAAGCTTGTAAACATAATCCTGGTTGGGCAGCCCGAACTCAATGACAAACTATCCGGTCCTGAGATGAGGCCGCTGACACAGCGTATAACCCTAAAGTATCATTTGTCTTCCATGACCTTCAATGATACGGCTAAATATATAGAGACACGTTTGATCAGGTCCGGAGCTAAAGACATAGGTATTTTTACTGAATCTGCAATACAAAGCCTTTATGAATATGCCGGAGGCATTCCGAGATTAACAAATATCTTTGCAGACCACGCGCTTCTTACAGGTTATGTCAGGGGCCTGAAACGGATTGACAATAGAGTAATAGAGGAGTGTGCAGCAGAACTCGGATTATCCGGCAGCAAAGAGGAGAAAGATAAAGACTGCACAAGGATTCCGCCTTATCTCAGATACAGAGGCCTCATCAAAGCCGTTTTGATTATATGTATATCATTGGGGTTACTCGTTCTGTGGTGGGACGTACTGATGAATGAGGGTATTCTAACTAGTAGTATTTACAATATTTTTGATGAAGATAATCCCATGGCTGGTCATGAATTGACTGTGAACGGCCTGGAATAAAGAGTAAAATAGTTAAAAGGTAAAGAAAAAAATGGGTAAGATTGCCGATGCCCTGGAGAAGGCAGGGAAAGAGCAGGTACCAATTCGACATGAGAGGGATATCAAGCCGGTCTGTCAAGACAGGATTGACTCCGGGACGGATTTTCAGGCTAAAGAAGAGGCGGTATCTGAAACAAAGGCCTTACAGGGTCCGGTTGATCCTAAGCTCGTGGTATTTCGAGATCCTTTTTCTCCTGCTTCGGAGCACTTTAAGATGCTTCGGTCCCAAATCCTTTATCCCAAGGACGGTAAGCGTCGCCGGCTTATACTTGTGACATCTGCCATGGAGGGTGCCGGCAAGACCACAGTAGCATGTAACCTTTCAGTAAGCATTGCACAGAGTGTAGATCCTTATGTTCTCTTGATAGACGCCGACATCAGGAGATCATCTGTATGTAGTATGCTGGGCCTGGAGCCGGCCGAAGGGCTTTCAGAATATCTTCAGAGGAACGCGAACTTGTCCAAATACCTTATCAGGACCCCTATGACAAAGTTGACAGTTCTTCCCGCCGGCCGTTCAGTGACGAATCCTGCTGAACTTCTGACTTCCGCTAAAATGAGACATCTCTTTGAAGAGGCACGGGAGAGATATTCGGATCGTTTTATCATCGTGGATTCTCCTCCTGTCAACCTTGCTGCCGAGACCTTGAGTCTTTCTCAAAATGTCGATGCCGTGGTTTTTGTGGTTCGTTACGGTTTTACCGATAAGGATTTGATAGAAGAGGCCATAACAAAAGTGGGTGAGGACAAGATACTTGGAATTGTCTTTAACTGTTTTGAAAGTCCGCCCGGAAGGTATTCCTATTATAAAAAGAGATATCCTTATTATAGTTCAAAATCATAAGCCAAATGAGCAAAGCCGGCTTAAAATAAGGAGTCTGTTTATTGGTGATTATTCTGTCTTGCCGGTTGTTCTATGATCAGAGTTTTTGGGAAACAATATTCCATTAGAAGATTGTTTTTTTTTGGTGGGGAAGGCCTTTTTCTATTCTTATCCCTGGTTACAGTTGTGGCCTATCGCAATGGTGGAGCAATTTCCGCATCCGATATATTGTCCCTTTGGCCCAGGTTGTTTCTGATAGTTTCTGTCTGCCTGTTGTCTCTTTACTACTATGATCTATATACTTTCAGGTCCGGTTTCAATTATCTAGAGATGACCATACGCCTGCTTCAGGCCCTTGGTAGCGCCTCAATTTTTTTGGGATTTCTTTATTTTGTCTTTCCGGTCCTTTTGCCCGGTCGGTGGGTCTTTTTGGGTAGCCTGCTCGTCTTTATATTGTTAAGCAGTCTTTGGAGATATGTCTATTGCTGGATGCTTAGAAAAGAATGGTGGACTATTCCTGTCTTGGTTGTGGGGTCCGGCAACTTTCCTGAAGAGATAATCCGAGAAGTCAAGGATAAGAGTGACTGCGGTTTCAGGATTGCGGGTGCAGTCCTGGACACATTGCCGGTTCAGGATGACGCCTATAGTGACATAAGGGTCTTTAATTCTTTTTCTGATTTGTCTCAGCGTGTACGAGATACTGGAGCGGAAGAAATTATTGTTGCCATGGATCAGCGGAGAGGCAGGATCCCCCTGGATGAACTCCTGGACTGTAAGATGAAGGGGCTGCCTGTTCTTGAAGGAGAGACCTTTTATGAAGAGCTTACGGGTAGATTGCTGGTTGACATGATAAATCCCAGTTGGCTGATTTTTCGCAAGGGTTTTCAAAAGTCGTGGTTAATGATGACAACAAAGCGACTTATTGGTACATGCATATCAGCTATTGGCCTTTTATTTACATTTCCGATTATTGTGCTGACTTCCATATGTATTAAGCTGGATTCCCCAGGTCCTATATTCTATAGGCAGGAGAGGGTTGGCAGGGGAGGCAAGACCTTTATTTTGATTAAATTTCGTTCTATGCGACAGGACGCGGAACGTGGAGTGGCTAAATGGGCAAAAAGGGATGACGCAAGGGTTACCCGGGTCGGTCGAATAATTCGCAAACTCAGGATAGACGAGATCCCACAGATGTGGAATGTTCTTAAAGGCGAAATGAGTTTCGTTGGACCCAGACCTGAGAGGCCACAATTTGTAAGCGAGCTGACAAAGAAGATCCGGTATTATAATCAACGCAGCACCGTTCACCCGGGGATTACAGGGTGGGCTCAGATCAGCTATCCCTATGGGGCCTCAGAGGAAGATGCCAAAAAGAAGCTTGAATACGACCTTTTCTATATAAAACATATGTCTATAATACTGGATCTTTATATAATACTTAAGACTGTTAAGACAATCCTTTTCAGAGAGGGGTCTCGTTAGCCTGGAAAGAGAGTTTTCAAAGGTAAGAAAGAGACTTCATATTATTAAGGCATTGATTGTAGTATGTTTAAGAGCACTAATTTTGGGGAGAATATATGTGCGGCATAGTAGGGTATATTGGTCACAGGTGCGTATTGCCGGTACTCCTAGATGGCCTCAGGAGGCTGGAGTACAGGGGCTATGATTCAGCCGGGGTGGCCTATATCCACAAGAGGTCTGTCTTTCGCATCAGAAGCGAAGGTAAGCTGGACAAGCTAGACCTGTTATTAGACGGTATCCGCGATCTACCAAGTTCCATTGGTGTGGGCCATACACGCTGGGCTACTCATGGGGAGCCCAATGAGTCTAACGCCCATCCACACACAGACTGTACAGGAAATCTGGTTGTAGTTCACAATGGTATTATTGAAAATTATTATACCCTTCGCCAACAGCTCCAGTACGAGGGCCATGTCTTCAAATCAGAGACAGATACTGAGGTCCTGGCACACCTTGTGGAAAAATATTTGAAGGGAGATCTGGTTCAGGCTGTCAGGGACGCCCTGATGGAAGTTGAAGGCGCCTATGCTATCGGCGTGTTGTGGCAGGGCAATCCCGATATATTGGTTGCCGCGCGAAAGCAGAGCCCCATGGTCTTGGGGCTTGCCGATAACGAGAGCTTTCTGGCCTCGGATATACCCGCCCTTTTGCCCTATACGCGCGAGGTAATCTTTCTGGATGACGGGGAGATGGCCGTCCTTTCCAGGAGGGATATCGAAGTGAGACGTATAGATAACGGTAAGTATATATCAAGAATTCCTCAAACCATTTCCTGGGATGCTACCATGGCGGAAAAGGCCGGATATAAGCATTTTATGTTAAAGGAAATATATGAGCAGCCTCAGGCCGTGCTCAACACCTCTCGCGGTCGCGTGTTGCCCGAGTTCGGAAGAGTGAGCCTGCCGGAAATTGAACTGTCTCCAGATTTAATAAAGGGCTTCAGGAGGGTCGTGCTTCTTGCCTGCGGCACATCCTGGCATGCAGGCCTTGTAGCAAAATATTGGATAGAGAAATGGGCGCGTCTTCCTGTGGAAGTGGAGCTCGCTTCTGAATTTCGTTACAG
Source organism: Deltaproteobacteria bacterium (assembly GCA_011042225.1). Classification (GTDB taxonomy): domain Bacteria; phylum Desulfobacterota; class Dissulfuribacteria; order Dissulfuribacterales; family UBA3076; genus UBA3076. Next base: position 11,605 of record DQXT01000136.1, read on the forward strand.
ACATCTTATACTGGATAAGACCGTGCTCACAGTTCCCATTTCCCAGTCAGGAGAGACGGCCGATACCTTGGCCGGGCTGCGGATGGCAAAAAAGCTGGGTTCAGTTGTAATAGCTATCTGCAATGTGGTGGGGAGCACCATAACCAGAGAGTCAGACGGTACGGTTTATACCCATGCCGGACCTGAAATAGGGGTTGCCTCAACTAAGGCCTTTACCAGTCAGCTTTCAGCCCTTTATGTACTTGCACTTTATTTAAGCCAGGCAAGAAACAGCCTTGCCAGGGAAGATGTTAGAGGCAAGATTTCAGCTCTCATAAGTGTTCCCAGGTTACTGGAAGAAGGTCTCGTGTCATGGCATAAACAGACCATGGAGTTGGCGGATATCTTTTACAATTACAGGGATTTTTTATATCTTGGCAGGGACATTCATTTTCCTGTCGCCCTTGAAGGGGCCCTGAAGCTTAAGGAGATTTCATACATCCATGCGGAGGGATATGCGGCAGGGGAAATGAAACACGGTCCAATCGCCTTGATTGACAAGAATATGCCGGTGGTAGCCCTGGCCCCCCGTGATCATGTTTATGATAAGGTGCTTAGTAATGTGGAAGAGGTGAAATCCAGACGCGGTATCGTGATAGTTGTTGGGGAAGAGGCCGATGAGGCCATTTCCAGGATCGCAAAACATGTTGTGTCAGTCTCCAGACCGGAAGACCCTGACGTCAATCCATTTCTTTATACTATTCCTTTACAGTTATTGGCCTATGAAATAGCAGTGGCCCGTGGATGTGATGTGGATCAGCCACGCAATCTGGCAAAGAGCGTGACGGTTGAATAGCGGTCTTTCTGGTGTGAACAGTTGCCCGGCATGAATAAGGAGAATTATTGAATGATTGCTGAATCATCTAATACAATAAAAAAAATACTGGTTACAGGTGCTGCCGGATTCATAGGATATCACCTTTCCAGACGACTTCTGGAAGAGGGAAGAGAGGTCGTGGGTCTTGATAACATGAATAACTATTATGATCCGGGTCTCAAAGAGGCACGCCTTTCCAGGCTTATACCATATGTGAATTTCAAATCAGTGCGAAAGGACTTGTCAGACAGGGCGGCAATGGAAGAACTCTTTGCGGCCGAGATGTTTGACGGAGTGATCAACCTGGCGGCCCAGGCAGGCGTGCGCTATTCCATAATAAACCCCCATTCCTACGTGGATTCAAACCTTGTAGGCTTTATGAACGTCCTTGAGGGCTGCCGGCATAATAAAGTCAGGCATTTGGTCTTTGCTTCATCAAGTTCTGTATACGGGGCAAATACAAAAATGCCTTTTAGTGTCCATGATAATGTGGATCATCCGGTATCCATCTATGCCGCTACCAAAAAGGCCAACGAGTTAATGGCACATACTTACAGCCATCTATACGGCATGCACTGTACGGGCCTGCGCTTTTTTACCGTTTACGGTCCCTGGGGAAGACCAGATATGGCACTTTTTTTGTTTACAAAGGCCATATTAAAAGATCGTCCTATAGATGTATTTAATAATGGTAAAATGCGCAGGGACTTTACATACATAGATGACATTGTTGAAGGCGTGCTAAGGGTCTTGGACAAGCCAGCGACTCCCGGTCCCGGCTGGTCCGGTGACGCACCAGATCCCGGTTCGAGCTATGTACCCTACAAGCTCTATAATATTGGCAACAATCAGCCGGTGGAGTTGTTACACTTCATTGAGATAATAGAAACATGCTTGGGAAAGAAGGCCCGGAAGAATCTGTTGCCTATGCAGCCGGGAGACGTTCCGGCCACTTACGCAAATATTGATGACATAATGAGAGATGTAGGATTTAAGCCAAGCACCACTTTAGAAGAAGGGGTTCCCAGGTTCATTTCCTGGTATAGGGATTATTATAAGTAGTTACGTCCTAGCCTTGCCGCGGGTAAAGATCCGCTTCTTTATACAGCCGCTGCACTGTAACATAATACACCCTTGCCCTTTCAAGACCGCGAACTGCCTTTATGTATTTATTCTTTTTCTGAAGGCCCTTGCATCTACCCCTGAAAAGCAATAACACCATACTTATTTTCGATCCTGACTGTACACAACCTGGATACCATTCGTCTCATTTATAGTACATGTTAATTGTTCGCCACATTGAAAATCTTAAGTCTTGGCATAGAGAAAAGCATCATGCTACAATGAGATCGCAGATCCAAAGGAGGCTAAAGGAATGAGAGTGTGGCCGGGAAAGCCCTATCCCTTAGGCACTACATGGGATGGAATGGGGGTAAATTTTGCCCTGTTCTCAGAGCATGCCGAGAGTGTAGAGCTCTGTCTCTTAGATTCTGTCAACGCGGAGCAGGAGAGTCATCGCATCGTTCTTCCGGAATACACGGATCATGTCTGGCATGGATATCTCCCGGACGCACGACCGGGGCAGATTTATGGCTACAGGGTCTATGGGCCTTATCTCCCGGAAGCCGGGCACCGGTTCAACTCAAACAAAATGCTTCTCGACCCCTATGCCAAGGCGGTGATCCGTCCGATTCACTGGTGTCCGGCTATGTATGGATATCGGATCGAGGACCCAGATGCAGATCTATCTTTTGACCACGAAGACAATATCAGATATGCTCCTCTCGCTGCGGTGATCGACCCTGCCTTTGTCTGGGGAGACGATCGTCCTCCTTCTGTTCCGTGGCACAAAACCGTCATTTACGAAGCCCACGTAAAGGGTATGACCGCCCGTCATCCCGATGTCCCCCCAGAGCTTCGCGGCACTTATGCCGGATTCGCCAGCGAGCCTGTCATCCGTCATCTTAAAAGCCTCGGGGTCACCGCCGTAGAGCTAATGCCCATCCATCATTCGGTAAACGATGAGCGATTGGTAAATATCGGCCTGGTAAACTACTGGGGCTACAACACCATTGGGTACTTTGCCCCGGACCCCCGCTTCACCTCTCAGGGTAGCCGGCAGTCCCCGGTGACTGAGTTCAAGACGATGGTCCGGACCTTACATGCGGCCGGGATAGAAGTCATCCTGGATGTTGTATATAACCATACGGCTGAGGGGAACAGCTTCGGTCCGACCATTTCCTTTCGGGGTATCGACAACGCTTCATACTATCGCCTTGCCGCATACGACAAGAGCAAGTATATGGACTTCACCGGTTGCGGAAATACCCTGAACATGATGCACCCCAGAGTACTTCAACTCATAATGGACAGCCTCCGGTACTGGATTCTCGAAATGCACGTGGACGGTTTTCGTTTCGACCTTGCCAGCGCCCTTGCCAGAGAGCTATATGAGGTGGAAAAGCTGGGGGCGTTTTTCGACATCATTCATCAGGACCCGGTGATCTCTCAGGTGAAGCTCATCGCCGAGCCATGGGACCTCGGACAAGGGGGATATCAGGTAGGTAATTTCCCGGTACTCTGGACCGAATGGAATGCAAAATACAGGGATTTGGTCAGGCGGTTATGGAATACCGGTTGCCTCGAGGTGAGTGAACTCGCGACCCGTATATCCGGGAGTAGTGATCTTTATGAGACCAGCGGGCGCAAGCCTTATGCAAGCATAAATTTTGTCACCTGCCATGACGGTTTCACCCTTGAGGATCTCGTGAGCTACAATGAAAAACACAACGAGGCCAACGGCGAAGAAAACCGGGACGGGGAAAACAACAACATAAGCTTCAACTACGGCGTAGAAGGACCCAGTGATAATCCGGCGATCAGGAGCCTGCGGTTTCGGCAGAAACGGAATTTCATGGCCACTCTCCTGTTTTCCCTCGGTGTCCCCATGATATCCGGAGGGGATGAGCTGTCCCGGACCCAGCAAGGAAACAACAACGGTTACTGCCAGGACAATGAACTGAGTTGGTATCCCTGGGAGCTCGGGAAGGAAGAGAAGCAGTTCCTTGAGTTTGTGAAACGCGTAGTCGCCATCAGAAAGAGCCAACCGGTCTTTCTGCGCCGGAACTTCTTTCAGGGTCGTCCGATTCGCGGTACTGGAATAAAGGATATCGCTTGGCTAGGCCCGGATGGAAGCGAAATGACCGACGAGGACTGGGAAAATCCCTCTGTTTGTTCCCTGGGTATTCTGCTTGGAGGAGAGGCGCTCAACGAGATTGATGAGATGGGACGGTCTATTCGCGGTGAGACTCTGCTCCTGCTATTCAATTCAAGTACCGAGACGGTCCCGTTCGTCCTGCCTTCTCATAACGAGGGTGGATACTGGAAGCTCATGCTGGATACCACCACAGAGGAATCGGTGCCCGAGCGGCGGGGATTTCGGGAGTCCGGAACCGCTTATCCTCTCAGAGACCGGAGTGTTGCCCTGTTTCGCCTTTACCATCCGGACCAATATATGGAAAACTAGCGATCCTGAACTACGATGAAGAGAGTATAATGTGAAAATCGTATATATGACCCGCGAATATCCACCCAATGTCTATGGAGGCGCCGGGGTACATGTGGAACATCTGGCCAGGGAGGTCGCCCGTCACGCCACAGTGGAGGTCAAATGCTTTGACGGCCGGCGAGCGACATCCGGGAATCCTTCAGTGACGGGATATGCTTTCAGAGAAGATATGTTCGAAGGGATCCCCGGCGTGTCCGGCAGGCCTTAATGGCCCTTCAGACCTGTATGTATTTTAACGCGGCACCCATTGAGGCTGATATAGTCCACTGTCATACGTGGTATTCCATGTGGGGAGGTATCCTGGCGAAGATCGCCTATGGTATTCCCCTCGTGGCTACTGTTCATTCTCTCGAACCCATGCGGCCGTGGAAAAGGGAGCAGCTGGGCAGGGGTTACGATCTGTCCAGCTGGGTGGAGCGAACGGCTCTGGAGATGGCCGATGCGGTCATAGCCGATTCTTCAAGTGACCGGGAGCAGATTCTTTTGCGTTTTGCGGTAAACCCTGAAAAGATATCGGTTATTCCAAATGGTGTCGATACACAGGTGTACAGGCCGGTCAGGACCACTGCCTTTCTTGATCGTTATGGTATCGATACAGAGAGGCCTTACGTGCTTTTCCTCGGGATGGTGAGCAGACAAAAGGGTATAGACCATTTCCTCATAGGGGCCTATCTTATGGCGGTGGAGAAACTCGGACGCAGAACGGCCGGGTTTCATCGCGCCCTCTGTCCTAAGGGAGGGGATAGGGCCTTCAGGCCGGAACCTATGCGGAGCGAGGATGTCGAGGCCATGGCAGAAAGTTTCGTCAGGAAGGCTCGGCATTCCATGGAACTGCTATCATATCGAATTCATGAGTTAAATGAAGACAGCCGTGTCCTTGCCGATAAAGTGCTTACTGCGGCCTCTCTCCTGATCAACCGTTTCCGGGATCCGGCCCAGCTCAGAAGCCGTCCGGCCCGAATACGCTGTCATGGCGACTATCACCTGGGCCAGGTCCTGTGGACCGGAAACGATTTCGTGCTCCTGGATTTCGAGGGAGAGCCCCTTAAGACCCTTGAAGAGAGGAGGCAGAAACATTCCGCGTTAAAGGATGTGGCGGGCATGCTGCGTTCTTTCAGCTATGCCGCCCAGACCAAACGAGGGAAGTTCGTTCTGCGGGCAGCGGAGGATAGGGAAATCTTGGAACAATGGTTTTTGCTTTGGGAGCGCTGGGTGACGACGGCCTTTGTCCAGAGCTATCTAGCCGAAGCCGGAAGAGAGCCCTTTGTCCCCGGAAATTTCAAGGATATTCAGCTTTTGCTGCAGGCCTTCGTGTTGGACAAGGCATTTTACGAACTTACATATGAGCTCAACAACCGTCCGGATTGGGTGTATATCCCGCTGAAGGGAATCCTGCTCCTTGTCGGAGATGTGTGAGGAAACAAAATATATGAATAAAGAACAGGAATACTTTCTTACCGACTATGACATCCATCTTCTTATTGAAGGGAGCCATTATCGTGCATGGGAAAAGCTGGGTGCCCATCCCGCCGAGGTGGGCGGCAAAAAAGGAACCCGGTTCGCAGTGTGGGCTCCCAATGCCCGTGACGTGTCCGTCATCGGCGATTTCAATGGCTGGAAGGCCGGGACTCATTTTTTAAAAAATCGCGGTGACTGCGGCATCTGGGAGGGTTTTATTCCCGGAGTGGATAAAGGGGACCTCTATAAGTACACAATTGTTTCCAATGTCAAGGGATATCGGGAAGACAAGGCGGATCCTTATGCCTTTGCCTGTGAGATAAGGCCGCAAAGTTCCTCGATGGTGTGGGATTTATCTGGTTATGAGTGGGGCGATCAGGACTGGCTGGCGCAACGCGGGCGTCGCCATAGGGCTGATGCAGCGATGGCGATTTATGAAGTCCATCTCGGTTCATGGATGCGGAATCCAGAGGAAGGAAACCGCTGGCTGACATACCGGGAGCTTGCTCCAAAACTCTCAGAATACGTGAAGGAGATGGGTTTTACCCACGTAGAGCTCCTTCCGGTAAGCGAGTACCCCCTGGATGAATCCTGGGGCTATCAGACAATCGGGTATTTCGCCCCTACAAGTCGGTTTGGAACCCCTCAAGACTTTATGTATTTTATTGATGTCCTCCACCAGAGCGGTATCGGAGTGATTCTTGATTGGGTACCGGCCCATTTCCCCAAGGATGCGCACGGTCTTGGATTCTTTGATGGCACACACCTTTACGAGCATGCCGATCCACGAAAGGGAGAGCATCGGGACTGGGGAACGTTCATCTTCAACTATGGCCGTCGGGAAGTAAGCAATTTTTTGCTTACGAATGCCCTTTTCTGGCTCGAAATCTATCATATCGACGGGCTTCGGGTGGATGCCGTGGCCTCCATGTTATACCTAGATTATTCTAGGGAAGAGGGAGAGTGGATACCAAACGAATACGGCGGCCGGGAAAACCTGGAAGCCGTGGCCTTTCTCAAGCGGTTCAACGAGCTTGTATACGAGCGTTATCCCGACGTCATCACCGTGGCCGAGGAGTCGACCGCATGGCCCATGGTATCCAGGCCGACCTATCTCGGAGGTCTCGGGTTCGGGTTTAAGTGGAATATGGGATGGATGCATGATACACTCCTTTATCTTTCCAAGGATCCGCTCTACCGGAAGTATCATCACAACACCCTCACCTTCAGCCTCCTCTATGCCTTTCATGAAAATTTCATATTGCCTTTTTCCCATGATGAAGTCGTCCATGGCAAAGGATCCATGATCGGAAAGATGCCGGGGGACGACTGGCAAAAATTTGCAAATCTGCGGCTGCTTTATGGTTACATGTATCTGCATCCGGGCAAAAAGCTTCTCTTTATGGGGGATGAAATCGGTCAGTGGGCAGAGTGGAACCACGACTCCAGCCTGGAATGGCATCTCCTTCAGCATGACCCCCACCGGGGACTCCAGCGATGGGTGCAGGATCTGAACAACCTGCTCAAGGAAAAGCGGGCCTTGTTTGAACAGGATTTCGAACCGGCTGGCTTTGCCTGGATTGACTGCCATGACAGCCAGCAGAGTGTTTTGAGCTTTCTCCGGCAGGGCAGGAATGCAGAAGATGTCGTTGTCTGCGCCTGCAACTTCACCCCCGTACCGCGTTATAACTACCGGCTCGGAGTGCCTCTGGCTGGTTGGTGGAAGGAGGCCCTCAACAGTGACGCGCCCCTGTATGCAGGCAGCGGACAGGGAAACATGGGAGGGGTCCCGGCCAGTCCCGTGGCCTCTCATGGTCACTATCATTCACTGAACATCACGCTTCCTCCTCTGGGAATAGTTGTATTTTATCCTGCCGATGAAGGTTGAACTCCAGATTTTCAGTGCCGTCCCGCATCCTTTGGTGCCGGGTTCAGAGAGATATACACGATTTGTTTTTCTCTCCGGGCCTCGATTTGAGGTCGTCCTCTGCAATGTTAAAAGACCTTAATTTCGACAAATACAGGAATCTTTTAATGCGCTTTTTGTCATTTACAGGTTCTCTAAAGGGGAATTCTTTGATCAGAGACGTTTTAAAGATCAGAAATTAAAAAGGGAAAAGGCCATGATGCCCGGTAAAAAGTACTACCAGGTGGACGCAAAAAAGGTGCTGGAAGATCTGAACACAGGTGATGACGGGCTTTCCGACGCCGAAGCAAAAAAGCGCCTTCAAAGATACGGAAAAAACGAACTCAGGGCAAAAATAAGAGTCCCCCTGTGGTTGCTGTTTTTGTCGCAATTCAGAGAACTTCTCATTCTGATACTGATTCTCGGAGGGTTGGTATCCTACTTCATTGGTAACTACCGGGACGGTTCGATTATTTTTATTATTGTTTTTGTCAATGCGATAATCGGCTTTGTGCATGAACACAAGGCAGGCAAAATAATTGATAAGTTGAAAGCCTTGATCAGATCTCCGGCCAAGGTCATGCGGAATGGCAAATTGATCGAAGTTTCACAGGAAAACCTGGTTCCCGGAGACATTTTGCAGATAGAGGCAGGAGACAAACTGCCAGCAGACATCCGGCTTATTGAGGCGAATGGTTTTATGACCAACGATTTTGCCCTGACCGGAGAGTCGGTACCCCGCGAAAAGCAGCCTGATACAATAATTGAAGAGGTTTCATTGGCCGACAGGGACAACATGGCATATGCCGGCACCATAGTGGCAACCGGAAGTGCGACCGGTATAGTCGTGGCGACCGGTATGGATACGGAGACAGGGAGAATTGCGGGCTTGACGGAAGAGACGGGCGATATAAAAACCCCTCTCCAGAGAGAATTCCGTCGACTGGCGAACCAGTTGTCCGCGGCAGTGGGCATAATTAGTGTCGCGCTCTTTGTGTTAGGGATAGCCCAGGATTTTTCCATGCACATGAGTCTGGTGTATGCCCTTGGTGTTGCCATGGCCATGGTACCGCAGGCACTCCCCGCCCAGGTAACAGTCGCTCTTTCCGTGGGAAGCAATCAGTTGGCGGACAGAAATGCTGTGGTGAAGAACCTGCCCTCTGTGGAGACCCTGGGGTCGACGACCGTAATATGCACTGACAAAACGGGAACTCTGACGAAAAACGAGATGACCGTGCAGTCAGTGTGGTTCAATGGGAAAAAATATAAGATCACCGGAATCGGGTATAAGCCCGAGGGTGAAATCCTGGATGAGAATGGAACTCCCTTAGATAAGGATCATATTGAGGATATAGAAGTCTTAATGGACGCGGCTACCATGTCGTCAAACGCGGAAATACACGCACCGGACGCGGAGCATGCTACCTGGTATTCCGTAGGCGATCCTACTGAAGCGGCTCTTATAACGATGTCAACGAAACTTGGTACCCGCTCTCCCAGAGAAGACAAGGAAAATCCTGAACTCCAGGAGTTCTCTTTTGATTCCGAGCTGATGAGAATGAGCTCGGTGCGGCAGTTCGGCAAAGACGTAAAGCTTGCCGTTAAGGGGTCTACCTTCAGTCTTCTTTCCATCAGTACTTACATCTACAAAGACGGGAAAGATGTACCCATAACCGAGGAAGATAAAAAAAACATCGAGTCGGTCAATGAGGAATACGCCAGCAACGGCATGAGGGTTCTGGCGATTGCACATCGACCCCTGGGTTCCAGGCAAGATGAATATAGAAGAGAAGATGCTGAGAAGGACCTCATATTCCTGGGCATGATGGCCATGATAGATCCCCCTAAGGAAGGGGTGAAGCAGGCGATCGCAGACGCCAGGAAAGCACATATCAGGGTATTTATTCTTACCGGGGACCATCCGGAAACCGCCCGGGCCGTGGGTCAGGAGGTCGGTCTGTCGGAACCAGGAAAAACAACGCCGGTGATTACAGGCGCAGAACTGAAAGAGATGGATGAAGAAAAGCTGAAAAAGGTATTACAGGAAAATCAGTCCATAATATTTGCCCGCGTCGACCCTGAAGATAAGCTGCATATAGTGAAGGTACTGGAGGAACAGGGTGAAATCGTCGCGGTTACAGGAGACGGAGTAAATGATGCCCCTGCCCTCAGGCGGGCACATATCGGCGTTGCCATGGGACAGAAGGGTAATGACGTGGCGAAAGAGGCGTCTAAACTCGTTTTGCTGGATGACAACTTTTCCACGCTGTTTCACGCGGTACAGGGCGGAAGAACAATCTACAATAATCTGAAAAAAACGGTGGTCGCCTCTCTGACCACCAACATAGGAGAACTGGCATTGGTATTACTGGGCCTGCTGGCAGCCGCCTTGTGGAATTATCCCATACCAATACTGGCCGGTCAGATACTGGCAATCGATCTGCTGGGAGAGATCGGGCCGCTCACCCTTCTCACCCTGGACCCTCCGGACAGAGACGTGATGACCAAGCCCCCCAGGAAACCCGGGGAACATATGATCAACATATTCTCTGGTGCTGAGATCGTGCTTCTGGGAACAGTCATAGGAGGATTGGCCTTCCTGAACTTCTTCTTATTTATGGACCGAGAAGGATTAACTCTGACGGTTGATAGCGTAACTACCATCGATTACTTTAAGGCCACTGCATTGAGTTATTTGACCATCGTATTTTGCCAGTTTTTCAACATCCTTCAGAGGAGATATGAACACGTCTCCCTGTTCAATCAAAATTTCTTTACAAACAAAATACTGCTTATCTCTATCGTCTTTTCCATCGGGTTAGTGTTACTTATAATTTACGGACCTTATATTAGTGATTTCCTGAGCTTCGGCCCGGTCGGTTTCGCTGACTGGCTGTTTGTCCTCGGTGCAGCAGCTGTATTTTTAGGGATATTTGAAGTACTTAAGTTCTTCAAACGAATCCATCACAGATAACATAATTCATTTACCTCATTACTCCTTATTTCACTGTTCTCTTGCAGTCGGTAAGGTCGTGCCATAATGCAAAAATTCTAACATGGAACAAGATATCAAGGGTTAATCTCTATTTTACCCCCTTTATTCCCGTTTCTGCCCCTGCAGGTCTTTTGCAGCAGAATATTTGGTCTAATTTTTTCTTGATATATCTGATTAATTGTACAATATAATGTACATATATAGGAGATATATCATGAAAGCTATCACATACACTGCCGCCCGGCAAAATCTTGCAAAGACCATAGAAAATGTGTGTAAAGACCATGCACCGGTTATAATTACACGTAAAACAACTGATTCCGTGGTCATAATGTCTCTTGAAGACTATGAAGCCCTTGAAGAAACGGCCTACCTTTTACGTTCTCCCAAAAATACAAGGCGACTTATTGAGTCCATCGCACAGCTCGAAAAAGGGCAAGGACCAGAAAGAGAGCTTATAGAATGAAGCTCATTTTTTCTGACAATGCCTGGGAGGATTACCTGTACTGACAAAAAATTGACAAAAAAATCCTTCAGAGAATCAATAGCCTTATCAAGGAGATCAGACGTAATCCATTTGAAGGTATTGGAAAACCCGAACCGCTCAAACACGCCTTATCAGGGTACTGGTCTCGAAGAATCAATGATGAGCACAGAATAGTCTATAAAGCCTCATACGATGCCATCCTTATAGCCCAACTTCGATATCACTATTAATATCATATTGAGACTAATGCTGCGCCTGACTAGCAGGCGTTATTTTGCCTGTCTGGTCCAGACGCATGATGTTATGCTACGGCTTCTTTCGGAAGCTCCCATCCCGGAAAAACCAGAACTCCTGGATGAACCTTCAACGCAGTGGCTAAAACCTTGGCGCGCTCGACCCCCAATTTGACGCGATCATTCTCGATTGCGGAAATAGTCGCCTGGGAAATGCCTGTCATTGCAGACAGTTGATTCTGGCTTAATTCCTGGAGTTCGCGGAGGATCCGAACAGATTCACCCACGGAAACCTCGATATGCTTTTTGGCAAGATGATAATCATTCATTTAAGACCTCCGATAGTCATGTGCGGTTATCGAAGCGACCTGAAACAGCAACACTTCAGGGACGGTTCGGTATATCACGCGCCACTGGAGCTCAAGCCGGGAAGAGCGGTATCCCTTCCACTTGCCAACCAAGGCCTCGTCATGAAAGCCCTTGATCAATCGCAACCCCGATGGGCCGGAAATTGTGGCGATGTCTTTCCATTTTTCATATCGCTTAAGTATCTCAATCGGAATCGAACCGATTTGGTTATCAATCCGTCTATGTTCTTCGATCCGCCACATACCATATATAATATATAACCTTTTTGACATGTAAAGCCCATTTTTTCAAGAACGGAGCCCTTCTTTGGAATATTGCTTTAGGTAAGCGCGGTCTTGAAGGTCTTTTGAAGCGTACTCTTTGAGATGTGATCAGGCCCCGTGTCGGCCAGGAAGAGATAGGGCTTAGGACGCTTCTGTGCCCAATAGGAACGCAGCAGCTCAAGAGTCCTCATATCGATTTCATAATCGGCACTGCCCTGGCTGTTACCTGAACTGACATGTTCGGCAAAGCCGATTTGGATATATATTTTCGGGTTAATTGTGAAATTCAGAAAGAACTTCTTTTAATATTTCATCAACCTTTCGAATATTCTCTAAAACCTCTTGTGGCGCTTTGCCTTGCAAACACAAATTTCGGATGATTAAAAGAAGCGGTGGCATTCGTTTCAGGTTCCGAACACTTTCCCAACTCATCGCTTCATCGATATGAAATATTGCTCGATCCCAGCCTTTAAACCCTGCCTCCTCAACTATGGAATCTCTCAATAAACTCCATGCACCCTGAAGGTCGGAAAGGATTGTTTTTTCATATCCTGTTGACTCCTCGATAAAAGGCATTATTTTTGTCCTTTTTCAGTGCCGAACGTGTGCCTTACCGGACGCTGGAGGCAATGGTTCGACGGCCTCGTCTTTGTCCTTTGAAAGAAAAAGTGGGACGTTGGTTCTAAAGCATTTTATTTCAGAGATACCCGCTAATTTCCGGGATTTCCTCGGAAGCTGCCAGTCGGTTTACACATGAAGTTGTCACGCCCAGAAACCTCGCAACCAACCTCTTTCTGGTACCTGACCGAAGTAATGCCTCATCTATGCCTTCACCCTTTGCAATGCATACGGCCAAGAAAGCAAGATCAGGTATCCTGGTTATCAGACGAAGACTCTGCTTTTCCTTCTCCCCGGCTTCAGAAAGAAGTTTTTGTACAAAATCACTGCTGCCCAGTACTCGCTCATCATAGGCAACCCTTCTTCCCTTTCTTCTCAAGCTGAGTACCGCTGACCATCCTCCTGCCTCCAAGACACGCATATGGAATTGAAAGAGGGAGCGCGACAGATTTTGGTCGAAGGCAAAGATCTCCTTTTGGAGCACGTGATATAGCCATGCGGGCGGATACAACGGCGGATCAATTTTGACCTTATTGGCCCCTCCAAGCACGTTTGCCCATCCAGTCAACATTTTCTCCATTGAATTCAATTCGAGCAGAAGGCCTTGCGCTACGTTTCGGCGGCGCTGCGCCTCCTGCGCTTTCCAGATAGCGCGTGCTGACAGGAAACCGATTAAACCGCCTGCGAGCGCGGTCAATACAGGTGTGAGAGCGTTTATTAGATCCACAATTTTCTCAAGCCCACCTAATAGTTAACGCATAACGAAATAAGAGTTTTTGCGGCGCAAAGCCGACGCCAAAACTCATGTTGAACTGAACCGCCCTGATCTGGGTCATCCTGGAATTTTCTCAACGCTGTTCGGCCGCCTGCAGTATTCTATGACGGTATTTGGCAGAGAGTCAAGAAAGTAATGCTTGGTTTCCGGCGCAATATGGAATGGTTCTTTGCAGGCACCGGCTGGATTTTTGGTGGAGCAGAGGGATATATCCGGTATGTGGGCGCACCTTGAGGATGCCGCAGAGACTGCGGTTGTCTTTGTTCATATATTGCGTGTGAGCCCGGCTTGACGACGGTGGAATTCATGGAGGACCCCTCCGTTTTGGAGAAAGAATTGAGACCAGGACCATATAGCCGATGTGGCAGCAAGGGCACCGAAGGCTGGAAGTGTGAGTGATGGCCTTGGCTATCTCCTTATCCTCGGTCTCAGTATCGCTTTCGACAGATAGATTCAGCTCTTCCTGTAATCGTCTGAGCTTTGCCCTGTTGGCGGGGTGCAGCAGGCCGTAATGGCGCACCTTGTGGAAACCCCCGGGCAGGACGTGTTGGAAGGAAGCGCCGTATGAACTCGGTAGTGGAGAGAGTCATAGTCCGCCATCTATGTTCCTGGGAGTCTTTGTGTTGGTAGAAAAACTTGATCCCGTAGAGATAGACCCTGAGAGCGTTGCATGCAGCTTTCTTCTCATTGACTAGATAAAGACAAAACTCCCTGATTTCCTCGTCGGAAGATCGGCTTTACTGTAATATAATTCATTTGCCCTCATTCGCAGAAGGTAAAGGGGAAGAGTCGCCAGTCGCCTTTTCCGCCTGCAGTTCTCTGATGACCTCCCGAACGATTTCCCTGAGACCTTCTTTTTGGGTATCCTGAAATTCAAGCTTGAAAGGGCGGCTAACCTCACCGAAGTACAAGGTGTGATGGGGGAACGGGATCTCGATTCCGAGTTCATCGAACCGCTTCTTGAAGCGCCGGTTGAGTTCGCGGCCCACCATCCACTGCTTTATGGGTTCTGTCTTTATCCTTGCCTTTATTATTACTGCCGAATCCGCAAACTTATCCACACCCAGCACCTCAATGGGCTCTGTTATAAAGGGTGCGTATTCTGGATCGTTGAGCATGGTAGCTCCCACCTCTTTGATAACCTCTACAACCCGATCCGTGTCTTCCTTGTATGCAACGCCGAGATCGAAAACGTAGTAAGAAAACTGTCTCGTCATGTTGGAAAGTGTATTGATAGCGCCGTTGGGAAATATGTGCACTGTTCCGTCCAGGCTGCGAAGCACTGTTGTGCGGAGATTAACTTCTTCAACCAGGCCGCCGGTACCGTTGATGACAGCTACGTCGTTTTCTCTGACTTGGTTTTCGATGATGAGAAAAAGTCCACTGATAATGTCACGCACCAGGTTCTGTGCACCAAAACCGACAGCCAAACCCACTATACCGGCTCCAGCCAGTATGGGACCGATATCAAAGCCGAGTTCCCGAAGCACCATCATGACGACCACTACCCACAAAGTGGCGGCACTTGCCTTATATAAGACGTCGCTTATGGTCTTGCCGCGCTTTTCGATTTCTATATCCGGCCCTGCATGTCGAGACTTCATTCGTTTGACGATCTCGCGGCGCATTTTTTGAATTACGGCCTTAAGGAGGCGTATCAAAATATAAGCGCCGACGATAATCAGGGGGATACGAACGATTCTCAAAATGGCAGGCAAAAACTCATGAACTGTGCTAAGGTCTGGCATATCTTTCTCCACTTATTGACTTGGAGTCCAGCGAACAAAGGTTTGCGCCTCTAAGTCAACAGTCTCTTTTCTTGTAGCTCGAGGTCAAAGCAAAAAAATATTTGTTCGTATCGGACTTGCTTAATGAGTGACATACTGGACAAACAAAAATCTTTTATTAGGGTATGTATTATTCAATTTCATTGCAAGTCCCAAAAATTATAAAAAATAATAAGTAGTTAGTTATATCTTCTCGACTGTCTTCAGTCGAATCTGAACAGAGGCCTGCTTGATTACAAGCGTCAAAGGATTCAGTATGTAGTCTCTTTGGGGGCCGCTTTTTTGTTAAAAGGCCATACTTATGAGAATAAGGCACTTTGCTGTGGATCGTTATAGAATAATATCTAATAATATCTGCATAGAAATAAAAATTATAAACTCCAGGTGCACTTTATTACTGATTAATTGATGAAGTTATGAAAACAGCTGTTTTTTGTATATTGGTGTCAGGGCTTATGTCGTACGAGGTTGCGTATGCCGACTGGGTTGAGATGAAGAATGGTGATCGTATAAGCGGGATCATCACCGGCACTGAAAACGATAAATTAATTATTAATACCCCGTATGCAGGCAGCATTGCCCTGTCCTGGAAGGAGGTCAAGACCTTTGAGACCGACTCACCGGTAGTGGTATCTCTAAGTGATGAAACAACCTTGAAAGGCACGGTTACTCCTGCTGAGGATGGCCGTATCAGTCTGCGAATCGGCGAAATTCTGGAAACGGTCTCCTTCCCCCTGGAGGAGGTGAGGTCAATCAATTTCAAGCCGGCGCCTCCAGTACAGACAAGGGGCCGCATTAACGCGGGTGTAAATATATCGGAAGGAAATACGCAGACCAAGACTTACCACCTGGATGCGGAGGCGGTTGTCCGTACGGTAAAGAGCCGGTACACCATCGGGGGTGAACTCAACCATAAAGAGGATGAAGGCGAGGAAACGGTCGATGATGCCCTGGCGTATCTGAAATACGACTACTTTCTCAATGGAAAATGGTATCTGTTTAACAATCTCACCCTGGAGAAAGATGAATTTAAGGACCTCGGACTGCGGAGTTTTGCAGGAGCAGGTGTAGGCTATCAATTCTGGGAGAGTGAATTGTCAAATCTTGGAATTGAGCTCGGCGTCAGCTATGTGAATGAAGATTTTGAAGAGGCGAATGACGAGAATTATGCCGCAGGTCGCTGGGCCGTGAACTATGATCGGTATTTACTGGAAAAGATTATTCAGTTTTTTCATTATCACGAAGGGCTTATGGGATTCGAGGACACAAATGATATTGTAATCAGAAGCAGGACCGGGTTTCGCCTGCCTCTGAGCAATAACTTTCTTGCAGGCGCACAGTTCCATTATGACTGGGATAACAGTCCTGCTCCTGGAATGGAAAGGGAAGACAAAAAATATCTATTAACTATTGGATACTCCTGGTAATTTTAGATATTTATGTCAGAATTTGGAATTCTTTTGCGCCATATATATCGAATATTGAGCCAAAAAAAGAACGGATATTATACAACCGAATCTTGACAAACACATTTGAAAATGTCCAGAAAGGGCACATGGACCTGGTTAACCATGAACGACAGAATTTCCAAAAAAGAGCTGTATGCCATATAATATAATCAGCTTGGAGACAAACCAGTGCGGAAAATCATGAAACCCGATCAATGGTCAGATTGCTATTAAGGAAACGGGAGAAATGGCTCATGAATTACAAACTGATCTTCACTCTTGTTCTAATCGGCCTGATGGTCATTTTCATCGTGCAAAACGTTGCTGTAATGGAGATACGGTTCCTGTTCTGGAAGGTCTCGATGTCCCGTTCCATTATGATCTTTTTAGTGCTTGCCACGGGAATCGTAACCGGCTGGATTCTAAGAAGCTATTTTGGAGGAAGTGAAAAATCTTCGGATGTGTCTTCAGAGTGACAAGTTCATATCTTTGCCCAGGATCAATTTTCACCCCGCTGAAACCGGTTTACAGTGAGAAGATTTGCAAGGCCGGTAGACATGGAATCCTGAAGGTATCATTATGATTAAAGGCAACATGACTGATCGTTCCCTTATAGCCACCTCTTTTTTCTGAAATAGATAATCATTCCGCTTATAATCACCACCATGCCTATCCAAACGCCGAAATATCCCCAACGCCACTCAAGCTCCGGCATGTACTTAAAATTCATTCCGTAAATACCAGTTATGAAAGTTAAAGGAATAAAGATGGTAGCAATGATTGTCAATACTTTCATTATTTCATTCATCTTATTGCTGACACTGGAAAGATAAATATCTACCATACCGGAAATGAGATCCCTAAATGTCTCCATTGTATCAATCACCTGGATGGTGTGGTCATAAACATCCCTGAAATATATTCCAGTGGAATCACTAATAAGAGATGACTCTCCTCGCTCCAGAGCGCTGATTAACTCCCTCAGCGGCCAAATCGATTTACGTAAAAATATAATCTCTTGTTTTAATTTCTGGATCTCATGGAAGGCCTCAGGTGTGGGAGTCGTTATCAGGTCTTCATAGAGGCCTTCTATTCTTTCTCCGAGTTGCTCGAAGATTATGAAATAGTTGTCAATAATTATATCGATCAAACAATACGCCAGATAATCAGTCCCCCTTTTTCTAACGCGTCCCTTACCACCTCTGATCCTTTTCCTTAGCGGATTAAGCACATCACCTTCACGCTCCTGAAATGATATAACGAAATTATGGCCAAGAATAATACTGACCTGCTCCGCGTTTATTTCATTAGTTTTTCCATCATAGGAAAACATTTTTAAGACCACAAAGATATGATCCTCTAAGTCTTCCATTTTAGGTCGCTGGCCGGTGTGGACAATATCTTCTATGATAAGATGGTGTATATTGAAATGCCTGCCGATGGTTTCTATAATCTCAGGTCTATGAATGCCGTCTATATTTATCCACGTGACGGTTGGTGTATCTTTAAAGGGAAAACACTCTTGAATCGTTGACACCTCTTTTGCCTGAAAGGTCGCCTCATCATAATCTATAACTCTTATCTTTATGTCTTCAGCCTTTTTTTCTCCAATATAAACGGCACTACCGGGCGGAAGACCGGCTTTTTTTGATGTCACCTTATGGATTTTACGCATTAAACCCCCTCCCTCCCCCTTCCCAATCTTTCTAAAAGAAATTCTTCTGATTCATAAATATAGAAACCCGGGATATATAGAAGGAATCTAGAGGATATCTTTATGTTTTTCACTTTAACCGCTTCAACTTCTTGAATTCTTTACCAAAACGCTTCTTTCTGCCTGAATTGACAAAGAATTCTCAGGTACGATAATCCGCGTTGATACGCACATAATCAGTTGAGAGGTCGCTGGTCAAAATACTGGCCTCTTCCGGTCCGAGACCCAGGTCCAGAACCACCCTGAACTCTCCGGCAGCCATGACCCTTTTGGCCTCGTGCTCAGCCTCTTTACCAATGCCTATACCCATTCTTACGATTTCGATCTCATCAAAGAACAGACTGATCAGGCCTTGATCCAGAGGAAAACCGGCACGGCCTGCCGCTGCAAGTATTCGACCCCAGTTAGGGTCTTCACCGAAAAAGGCCGTCTTAACGAGTGGAGATTCAGCAATAGTCCTGGCTATTCTGTCGGCTTCTTTCCGGCTCCTTGCCCCTTTTACAATCAAGGTCACACACTTGGTAACACCTTCGCCGTCCTTAATAATCTGCCGGGCCAGATCCTGCAGCAGATCTTTGAGTATGTACTCAAAGTCTTCCCCGTAGCGAACCGCGTTAATTTCCGTATTTCCGGCGAGACCATTGGCCAGGGCCAGGACAGTGTCATTCGTACTGGTGTCTCCGTCTATAGTAATTCGGTTAAACGTTTGCGATACGGTCCTTTCAAGCGCGCCCTGCCACCAGACTTGATCCACTTTTGCGTCTGACAGGACAAAGGAGAGCAATGTGGCCTGAGGTGGACCGATATTCGGCCCTATCATTCCGGCGCCCTTTGCCATGCCTGCAACAGTCACTTTCACACCCCCCACATCAATGCGCCTGATTGCTGTCTTCCGCACTGTGTCCGTAGTGAGAATGGCGTCTGCTACGGCTTCCAGCCCATTTTCAGAAAGGCCGCTCACAAGTGCCGGTATGGCATTCTTTATCCGACTGATGGGGAGAGGTTGACCGATCACGCCGGTTGACGCGACCATCACATCTTCAGGGGTTATGCACATTTCTCCGGCCACGGAAGAACAGATCTGGTGTACATGGATTACTCCATCATGACCCGTGCAGGCATTCGCATTACCACTATTTACCGCAACGGCCCTGGCATAAGACTCACCTCTGCTGAGGCGATCAAGCCCTGCAATGACCGGGGCGGCCTTTATCTCGTTTCTGGTAAATACTGCTGCCAGCGATGCGGGCACATCAGAGACTATCAGACCCAGGTCAAGGCGTCCTTTGTACTTGATATTGGCTGAAACCGCTGAACCACTGAAACCATTTATTAATAAGTGCATAATATAATTTTTGGGTTCATGGATTAGGACAGCATAATCAGGAAAAATCGTGGCATAAATTTTTTAAATTGGTCCAGGGCCTGCTGAATTCATTTCCTTCCGCAACATTTCTTATATTTTTTTCCGCTGCCGCAGGGACAGGGGTCATTTCGACCTACTTTTTGTCCCTTGCGCTTAACAGTCTTTGGCTTGTCATCTCCATCGTCTCCGCGTCCATAAGTTATGCGTTGCTGTTGCTTTCTGCGGCGGGCCTCCAGTTCTTCCGTCTCTCTTTCCCGCATGGGACGGATCCTGAGCAGGAGGCTTATGGCCTCTTCTCTGAAACGCTGGATCATGGCCATAAACATGTCATAACCCTCACGTCTGTATTCCTGAAGCGGATCTTTCTGCCCGTAGCCCCTCAAGCCTATGCCCTCTCTTAAATGATCCATATTGAGAAGATGATCTTTCCATAAGTTGTCCAGGGTCTGAAGAACTATGAACCTCTCCACCCTGGCCATTTCATCATCTCCAAACAGGGCTGTCTGATTCTCATAGGCGTGTGTTGCAGCCGCAGCTATCTTTTTTTCCAGTGCATCCCTATCAAGATCCTTTCTCTCTTCCCGGGGGATATCCAGACGAACAGAAAAGTGGCCGAGCAGACGTTCTTCCAGGGCCTCCCAGTCCCACTCTTCCGAAGGCCCTTTTTCATCTGTATAGGTGTCCACCAGCTCTGCTGCTATATCATCAATAAAACCATAGAGTTCCTTGCGCATATCTACGCCGGCAAGGATTTGTCTCCGCTGGCTGTAAATCACCTCTCTCTGCTTGTTCATTACATCATCGTAATCAAGAAGGTGCTTTCTGATCTCAAAGTTATGGGCTTCAACTTTTCGCTGGGCATTCTCTATGGCCTTGCTCAGCATGGAATGTTCAATGGGCTCTCCTTCATTCATGCCGAGTTTATTCATTATTCCGGAAATGCGGTCTGATCCAAAGATGCGCAACAGATCATCCTCCAAAGATAAGTAAAATCTGGAAGAACCAAGGTCGCCCTGGCGGCCGGAACGCCCTCTGAGCTGATTGTCTATACGCCTCGACTCATGGCGCTCTATACTGAGAATGTGCAGCCCTCCCATATCGGCCACCCCTTCACCCAGGACTATATCTGTACCCCGACCCGCCATATTGGTGGCAATGGTAATCCGCCCCTTTTCCCCGGCATGAGCCACGATTTCCGCCTCCCTTTCGTGATGCTTTGCATTCAGGACTTCATGCTTAACTCCCTGGCGCTTCAACATCTTTGAAAGCCTTTCCGAATTATCCACGCTGGAGCTGCCCACCAGTACAGGTCGGCCTTTATCATGAAGGGATTTGATTTCCTTGGCGGCGGCTTCGAATTTTTCGTTCTCTGTTCTAAAGACCACATCCGGATAGTCCTTGCGAATCATTGGCATGTGTGTAGGGATTACCACGACATCCAGATTGTAAATCTTCTGGAATTCTGCTGCTTCTGTATCGGCAGTGCCTGTCATACCGGCGAGTTTTTCATACATGCGGAAAAAGTTCTGAAAGGTTATAGAGGCCAGAGTCTGGTTTTCGCTCTCTATCTTTACCCCTTCCTTGGCCTCAAGGGCCTGGTGCAGCCCTTCACTATAACGTCTTCCAGGCATCAGACGGCCGGTGAATTCGTCAACTATTAACACCTGTCCGTCTTTGACCAGATAATCTACATCCCTCTTGAACAGAGCATGGGCCTTGAGGGCCTGTTGCACGTGGTGAAGAAGTTCAGCCTGGGCAGGATCATAGAGGTTTTTCACTCTCAGGAGCTTTTCGCATTTTGCTACACCCTCTTCAGTGAGACTGACAGCCCTGGCCTTTTCATCCACTGTAAAATCAATGTCCTTTTGTAGATGTGGACTAATTTGGTTGACCTTATAGTACAGATCCGTAGAGTCTTCTGATGGACCGGAAATAATCAGTGGTGTCCGGGCTTCATCAATGAGTATGCTGTCCACCTCGTCTACTATGGCATAGTAAAATTCTCTCTGGACCATGTCCTCCAGGGAGTATTTCATGTTGTCTCTAAGGTAATCGAATCCAAACTCGTTATTGGTGCCGTAGGTCACATCTGCCCTATAGGATGATTTGCGTTCTGTATCCTCCAGACCATGGACTATTACTCCAACGTCAAGACCGAGAAAGCGGTACACCTGCCCCATCCATTCCGAGTCGCGGGTCGCAAGATAGTCATTAACAGTAACTACATGGACCCCCCGGCCGGTAAGCGCATTCAGATAAACCGGCATTGTGGCAACTAAAGTCTTTCCTTCACCGGTCTTCATCTCAGCGATTTTGCCCTGATGCAGCACAATCCCACCCATCAGCTGCACATCAAAGGGCCTGAGCCCCAATACCCTCAAAGCTACCTCTCTGACAACTGCAAATGTCTCCGGAAGCAATTCATCCAGAGACTCTCCACGTTCCAGCCGTTCCCTGAATTCAGGGGTCTTTGCCTTGAGTTGCTGATCATGCAGGGCCTTTATCTCTGACTCCAGAGAATTTATACGATCCACAAGAGGCTGTAGCTTCTTGACCTCCCTGTCGTGTTTGGTGCCGAAAACCTTTGCGACTAAATTCCCAATCATATAATCAAAGCTCCAGCAATAGTGCTGTTTCGTCACAATCAGGAAATTTCGGGCATTTCAAACAGTCTGCCCAAATTTTGTGGGGAAGTAAACTTTTGTCCACCAATTTGAACCCAAGATTCTCAAAGAATTTTTGTTGATATGTGAGGGTAAAAACACGACAAATTCCAAGCACAGCGGCCTCTGCAAGACACTGTTTCACAAGTTGTTTCCCCAGACCCTTTGCCTGATAATCTTCACTTACGGCCAAAGATTTGACCTCGGCCAAATCTTCCCAGCATATATTAAGGGCTACAACACCAACGATATTATCAGCAGATGTCTCAATAACGGTATAATCCCGTAAATGATCATATATCTCACTGAGAGAACGCGGCAATAACAGGCCCTGGCTTGCAAAGTGTGCAAGTAGGTTCTGAATGGATCTTACATCTGAAGTTTTGGCTTTCCGTATCGTGATCTTAATCATTTATGGGTACAATATAAGACTGTAAATTATACTTTTGGGCCAGTTTTTTCGCAGAGCTGGTGGCCTCCTCAACAGAAGAGTACTCCCCAAGATGGACCCGGTAGAAGATCTCCTTTTTAGAGCCGAGTTCGACTCTTCTGATTACAGTTCGATAGCCCTTGTCTCTCCACCTTCCGGCCTCTTTATCTGCTCGCTCTTTCTCTCTATAAGAAGCTACTTGCAATGCAAAGTATCGGCCATCCTTTGTTTTTCGGATTTGATGATCATGCCTTTTAATATCAACTGTATCACGCACATCTTTTTTAATTGACCCAAGCCTTGGTTCTGGTTGCTCGTCTTTCTTGGTATTCGGTGTGGCCGGTGGAGCCGATTTTTCCCACTTTGTAGTTTGTTGGTTAATCTCCTTATCAGGCTCTGAAACCTCTACTTTTTCCGGAATCAGGGAAATAATTTTCTGTTCTTCAGGCAATGACCTCGGGATAGCCCGGGCCCTAAGTGGCTCATCTAAAGTGCGTCCAACCAGCTTCTGACCAACCCAGAAACCTAAGATAAACATCCACAGAAAGACACAAATAGTAGCCATGGTCAGGGCGATAAGCCCTCCCCAACCTATCTGAAACTGTATTTTCCGACTTTTTCCCCCAATTTTAGCCATCTCTAAACCTCAAGCTCCGTCCATGTGTCTCAGATTTAACTTAATCCAAAGACTACATTTTTTCAGGTGCCGATACTCCTAGCAACTCCAGGCCCTTGCGAAAAACTATTCTAGTCACATGTGCCAGGAGAAGTCTGGCCTGAGTTAAATCAGGATTATCGGTGATAAAACGATGTCTGGTATAATAGCCATGCAGTTGACCCGCCAACTTGGTAAGATAATAACTGACACGATACGGTTCAAGGGCCAGGGCGGCGTCGGCTACAAGACAGGGCAACGCATCCAGTTGCTTTAAAAGCTTAATGTCCTCCGGGGTATTGAGAAGTGAGATATCAATATCCTGTGGCTCTGCGAGAGAGATGCCCTGCTCAACAGCATTTCTGAAAACACTTGAAAGTCTGGCATGGGCATATTGTACATAATAAACAGGGTTTTCCTGGCTCTGGCGTTTGGCAAGGTCCAGGTCAAAATCCAGGTGACTGTCACATCTTCGGGTCAAGAATATGAAGCGCGCAGCATCGCTACCCACGTCATCGAGCACTTCCCTCAAAGTAACAAACTCACCGGCCCTGGTTGACATGGCTCTAATCTTTCCGCCTTCCAGAAGATTGACAAGTTGTACAAGAAGGACTTGCAATTTATCTTCCTGATAACCCAGTGCCTTTATTATCGCCTTCACTCTTGCCACATATCCATGATGATCAGCACCCCAGATATCGACCAAAAGGTCATATCCCCTTTCCAGTTTGTGTCTGTGATAGGCTATGTCTGATGCAAAATAGGTTAGGACTCCATTTGAACGCTTAACTACTCTGTCTTTTTCATCTCCCAGAGCCGTGGCCTTGAACCACAACGCCCCTTCTTCCTCGAACATGTAGCCTTTATCCTGTAACTCGGAAATGGTTTTGTCAACCAGCCCGCTGTCATGCAGGGTCCTTTCACTAAACCAATTATCATAATGGACCCTGAATTCTTCGAGATCTTTGCGGATATCAGAGGATATAATCTCGACAGCCGTATCAATAAAGGACGTCAGACAGGATTCCAAGGGTGTGTCTAAATATTTGTTTCCTTCTCTAGAGACAATAATTGATGCAATATCATGGATATAGTCCCCTTGATAATAATCTTTGGGAAACTCGACATCATGTCCAAAATGTTCTAAATATCGTAAATAAACAGAGGTCCCGAGAGTCCTCATCTGATTTCCTATATCGTTGATATAATACTCGGTTTCCACACTAAATCCGGCGGCTTTTAAGACCCTTGCCAGAGAGTCGCCAACCGCCGCACCTCTGCCGTGGCCAACATGTAACGGCCCCGTCGGATTGGCACTGACAAACTCCAAATGAACCAACTGGCCGTTACCAGTCAGTGACTCGCCGTAAGAATCCCCTGCCCCCCAGATTGTTCGCAGGTTCTCCTGCCACCACGTGGCAGCTACAAAAAAATTGAGAAAGCCTGGTCCCGCTACCTCAACTTTATGAAATAAAGGGTTGACCTCTAATATTTTGGCCAGACAACCAGCCAGATCCCGAGGTGACCTCTTGGCCTCTGAGGCGGTTATCAGCGCCAAATTGCTGGCGAAATCGCCGTGGACCTCCTGTTTTGGAGATACAACCTGGTGTGATGCCGGTATAGGCACATCAGGAAGCACTCCCTCGGCAATCCCCTGTCTGAATGCCTCCTCTATGACTTTCTGTATATTATTGCGTAACACCTTTTCCTCTTTTTCCCTGGATCGCTTTCCTGTTCTTGCTTCTGCTTACAACATATCACAAATCTTAGCTATTTATAAAATCATAATAACAACATATTATGTTTGCATGCGTCCCGGAGTTCAGAGCCTCCTTTATTTCGTTGCTTTGTGATAAAAAACATGACGGGAAATCTCAAAATATGATTGTTCGAACTATTTTGTTCATATCAGTCTATTATCTCTAGCACAAAACAGATAATAGGCCACGCAAAAAACACTGATTACAGAGTCGGTTTTTAAATAGCAGGAAAATTCACCGGTGATAAAAAACAGTGATATTAACTTATGGGAATAATTTATACAGGAAAAACAAACGGCTGAATTTTTTCAATATTTTCGGTAGATTATGTAATAAATCCCGGCTTTTTTATTTGTTGCTGAGTTTATTGCAGTATATGCCATAAAGAAGGGGGGAATAGATACCGACATACGGACAATTTGCTAAAGGACAGGTATACCCCTTTTGACCGTCTATCCAGAAAGTTGCATACTTGCAAAAGCTGTAAATGTTTCCGGGAATAACAGGCTCAAAGTCTGGACAAATTTCTCCATATGATTCTTGTTCTTGATCAACAAAAGCAGGGGCCATACCAAATTGTTTTTTACAATCATTTTTTATCACTTTATCTATCATTTTCCCTGACAAACCAAACTTTAAGTATTAAGCTACAAGCATTTTAACGGATATCTTTGTCTAGTTAATATGCAAAAATCATTCCAATATTTAATACCGTATTAATCTTCTTGCGAAAGATATATAAAAGAAACAAGTTGTCATTGCAAGGATTTTTCTTGATTTTTATATCTGATTTTAGTTCTTGCGAGTAAGGATTCTTCAGGCATGTATATAAGATCGATATTGACGTTGTTATAATTTCAGAAAAACCGTTTAATTATGGAAGCAAAAACAAAATACAAAATACAAAGAGATATGGATGATAAAATAGGTCGAAATGATCCCTGTCCCTGTGGAAGCGGGAAAAAGTATAAAAAATGTTGTCTCCTCAAGAAGGGCCCAAAACTTAATGATTATAAAGATCTATATCTGCAGACATACAGAATTCGACTCAAGGAAAACAGGGATATTGAGGGCATAAAGAAGACTGGGCAGTTGGTCCTGGAACTCCTGCAATTGGTGAAGAATGAGATTAAGCCAGGGATAAGCACGGATTATATTAATACGCTGGTTCATGAATTCACCATTAAAAATAATGCCGTCTCTGCCCCTTTAAATTACCGGGGTTTTCCCAAAAGCGTTTGTGTTTCGGTAAATGAAGTCGTCTGTCACGGAATCCCCGGCAAACGCATCTTGAGAGACGGGGATATAGTGAATGTGGACGTAACACCGATCTTGAATGGATATTATGCAGATGCAAATCAGACTTTTTTCGTTGGCTCCCCCGGTTCCGAGGCCCAAAAAATTGTCAGGGTTGCCCGTGAAAGTCTAAAGATCGGCAGATCAATGGTGCGCCCGGGAAATACAATAGGAGATATTGGATGGGCCATACAGAAATATGCTGAAGGCGAAGGTTGCTCAGTGGTCAGAGAATTTGTTGGTCATGGTGTTGGGTTTGAATTCCATGAACCCCCAGAGGTCCCACATTATGGTATAAAAGGAAAGGGTATACGCCTGATTCCCGGCATGGTCTTTACAATTGAACCCATGATAAATCTGGGAAGAAAAGAAGTTATTATATTAGAAGACAATTGGACAGTGGTAACCGCAGACGGATCGCTTTCTGCCCAATTTGAACAGACACTCGTTGTCACCCAAAATGGTTATGAGAGCCTAACACCTTTTGACTTGTAAACCGGATTTATTATCATCAGAAATAATACGGTTCATTTTATATAATTCATGGCTGGTAACCATTGTTCTTCAGCTACCAGCCATGAATTAATCCAATTAATAATTTTGAATACAAAAAAACTCTAACCTGAAAAGAATTCCTTTAAAAAGCCCTCGTGCTCAGGCAACCGATCGAATGCTCTTGCCAGCAAGAGGATTGTAA
This sequence comes from Deltaproteobacteria bacterium, assembly GCA_011042225.1. Lineage (GTDB taxonomy): Bacteria > Desulfobacterota > Dissulfuribacteria > Dissulfuribacterales > UBA3076 > UBA3076. The sequence goes on from DQXT01000136.1 coordinate 38,949, forward strand.
AGTTTGGTTATAGCAACCTTCATAACGTCCAGAGTTCCCATGTCCTGTATAATACCAATCAGGGTATTTTCTGCATCTTCCGGAAGAACACAGGCATCTGCAGAATCAAAAGTCAAATCAGGAAAACCCTTACAGAGTTTCTTTTTATCTTTCTTGTTCATTCCTACCTGGACTGCCTTTTTGCCGTCAATTTCCTGAATTTGATCAGCCAATCCGGCAGCTTCAATCTTTTTGAGTTTTTCATCATCCATAATGATATTAATGTAAAAATCAGCCATAAACAACCTCCTCTTAGTCAATTACTTAGGATATGATTTTGGTTGGAAAACATATGCATATTTTTTGCATAAAGTACGCGACTTCCTGATTTTCCTTCAAAAATTATCGCATACACAGCGAAATTTTATATCACGGTGCTTGTTTTATGTCAAGCAGCGTGCCTGTTTTTGTGCAGTGTTTCCGTCTCACTAAATCCGAGCAGGCATTTCTAAAAACATTTGCATTAAATCAAAAAGCTCTAATCAATAATCTTGAGCGGGCAAATGAGTAAAGATCTACAATGGGTCAAATCGGTTATTGAGCAAAAAGCGATAAAGACTTTAATGAATAGTTGACTTTCTCATAATTGTCATTACATCTGTATCTTTTCACAGTATTTTCCGGAGCAGCCTTGCCAAAAAAAGCTGGAAAAGGACACATATACCCCAAACTTTATCGGCAGGCAATTCAAGGTTTTTTAGCAAAAATGTCGTATAATATTATTATAAACGTTAAATACATTCAAAAAAGCATTAAGTAAAATGGAAGCTGAACATTCTGCCCTAGAAAGAAAAATAAGGGAATTAACCGTGCTCTACGAAATCAGCCAATTGCTGGTCTCTATCCCTGATCCAAAAGAGGCATTAGGTCCTGTTTTGGATATTCTCCATTATAAAATGGGTATGAAGAGAGGCACCATCACTCTATTAGACACTGTTACGCAAGAATTGGGTATAAAGGCGGCTCACGGTTTGACCGATCAAGAAAGGCAGAGGGGACATTATCAAATAGGCGAGGGTATTACGGGAAAGGTGGTGGAAACTGGAGAACCCGTCATTGTTCCGCATATAGGGGAAGAGCCTTTATTTTTAAACCGCACAAAGGCCCGAGGGAATATCCAGAAGAGCCATATATCCTTTATTTGCGTACCTATCAAAATAGGTGCCTTTACTTATGGGACACTCAGTGCGGATCGACTCTTCAGCGAGGAGATTTCTTTTGAGGAAGACCTGAGATTACTGACCATTATCGCTTCCAATGTAGCCCAGGCCATAAAAATCAGTCGCATGATGGAGGAAGAAAAGGACCGCCTGCGTCATGAGAATATTACATTGCGGGAGCAACTCAAAGAACGCTATAGCTTTTACAATATTGTGGGCAGAAGCAACAAAATGAGAGATGTCTTCGAAATGATAGATAAGGTCTCGGCAAGTGACGCCTCCGTGCTTATTCGAGGTGAGAGCGGGACCGGTAAAGAGCTTGTGGCTAACGCCATCCACTACAACAGCTTGAGGGCAAAAGAACCCTTTATCAAGGTAAACTGTGCCGCCCTTCCTGAAACACTTATGGAAAGCGAGTTGTTCGGCATGAAAAAGGGGCTTTCACCGGCGCAACACAAAGAAGGATAGGCAAATTTGAACGTGCCCATGGAGGTACCCTGTTTCTGGACGAGATCGGGACCCTTAATCTCGCTGCTCAGGCGAAAATTCTGAGGGTTCTTCAGGAAAAAGAACTGGAAAGGGTTGGAGGAGATGATACTATAAAAGTTGATGTCCGAATCATTACAGCGACCAATAAGCCCCTGGAAAAGGCCCTTGAGAAAGGAGACTTTAGAGAAGATCTTTATTACCGTCTAAACATATTTCCAATCTACTTACCGCCTTTACGGGAGAGAAAAACAGATATTCTCCTGTTAGCGGATTTTTTCCTTAAAAAGTACAGGGGAAAATACAAAAAGGACGTGAAAAGGATCACCACCCCTGCCATTGATATGCTCATGCGCTATCACTGGCCCGGAAATGTCAGGGAACTTGAAAATTGCATAGAGCGGGCCATATTCAGACCAAACAATTCCGTTAGACTCCATTTTTATCGATAAATTGAGGCTAGATATCTTTACGGACAGGATCCAGAACAGTGCCTGCCTCACAAAATAGAGACCGGTTTTTGCCACTTTCTGCAGATCAGAGAGACCGGTTCCTACTCAGATTTTCAGTGCTTTTTGATTTTCGCTGAAAATATCAATAATGTCCGTTTATGCCGGGTCAACCAAAATCATAAAATTAGAATTATCAACCGAGTAAAAAGACAAGGGGCTACAATCGCCTTAGGCGATTGTATGCCATAATAACTTGACACCCAATCTCAACAGGGAAATTATATATATGATGAAACTCTTTAATCCAGATGAACTTATCAACAGCAGGGGCGATTGCTGAAAGGCCCTTGCGGGCGTAGGGTTGCGCCTGAGGAATCCAGCCACTCCAAAGGGCTATCAGTTGGAAGTTCTTTTTGATTTGGATATAATGCCTAAGATGAACAAGCTTCTTGCAATAGTAGGTGGGAAGATCCTTCTCAAGGAAATACATAAGACCTATATAAGGCTTATCATAGAAAAAAATGCGGGTTAACGCCTTTTTCTTTATAATTTTAGTTACTTTTGCATTATAGTTAACTTAAACCGGATTTAAAAACCATTAAATAATAAATAGGGAGGAGACTAACATGCCACGAGGAGATGGAACAGGCCCTGGAGGTCGGGGGCGGGGAACTGGCAGAGGCATGGGACCAAGTGGTAGTGGACGTGGCAGATCAGGCGGATCTGCTGCGGGCCCTGGGGGAAACTGCATTTGTCCCAACTGTGGTGAACGCCTCGCACATCAAACTGCAACCCCTTGTTTTGAGCGTAAATGTCCCAAGTGCGGGGCCGTGATGATGAGAGAGTAAACATTCCGGTCTGGTGCCGCTGCTGTTGATCGTTCAATTGCTTTGACTGAATTTAGTGCCTTCGACATTGACTAATTTATTTCAGTCATAGAATTCCGTTAAGAGGTTCACGATTTCAGTGGTTAACTCGTTTTCGTTGAACTTGCGAGTTGGCCTGAGCATGAACTGCCACCCCTTAAAATAGATAAATAAAATACATAAATGGAGGTTGGGCACGGTCCTCTTCATTCTATTTTTATTTCCTCTCAATTCAGAACCCAAGAATCAAGGGTTATGAATTTCGTTGAACCATGAACTATTGGACCCCAAAACCTTAAGCGCGTACATAAACATCCTACAAATTTGTAACAACACAGATCCTATCTTACAAAAATGTAATGATAATCAAATAGCTTCTCTTATTTTTCTCATCATCTTTATTTCTAAGCTATTATTTTAACAGCAAAAATTTTTAAAGACCTCTTGTGGCATCAATATTGATTATAGATCAGGAATATCACACATCTTGCGTAATTGTCGGCAGCATTTTGTAACTGCAAGTCCATAATCAACAGGGAAGGGCAAGAGACAGTTGTTTAACTGCTCGTTCCTGAATAGAACCGCTTTAACTTATTGATTCTATTGTCTGTTTAAGGACATTCAAAAATAAAGAGAGGGAATTAGATGAAGAGAGAAAGGATCTTGGGTTTTACAAAGATAATTTTGGTTGTGCTGGTCTGTTGCATGGTTACTGCGGGTTTTGCCAGGGCCGAAGAAGAGGAAAAGCCTGCTGCCGACCTGACCGTGAGCGTTCTTAGTCAGTATATCTGGCGCGGATTTGCGTTAAGTGATGACGGTGTAGTAATTCAGCCATCGATGACAATAGGCTATAAGGGATTCGCCTTCAACCTCTGGGGCAA
>DQXT01000070.1 GCA_011042225.1 Deltaproteobacteria bacterium
CGCATATCCCGCACCCCACCTGTATAATTTCTTGCCGACACCTGCAGTAAGAAAAGGGGACGGCTTTATACTCAAATAGGACTCATAGACATCTGCCGTATCAGTCCAGCCAAGATTATCCTGCTGTGCAGAGGCATTAAGAACCCAATTGAAACTAATTATCTCTCTGGTGTAATAACCGTCAATCTGAAGACTGCCGTAAAAACGATCAACTGTAGAACGAGGTTGATCTAGATTTAGTATGGCAAAAGCAGAATCATGGTTAATATCCATGTGCTCAAACTTTAGTTCTGCATAACCTCCGTTTTCCAAGGTCTTTCTTTCAAACTCCTCCAGTTCAAAACTGAATTCGTCATCTGCACGCAAGAGAGAGGAAGAGAGAAAAAGCAAGCCAAGCAGAAAGCAGAGGAGACAGAAGCCGATGCTATCGCAATTCATCAACCTTGGGCAGATAATTGAGGGTAAACACCTCGTCCGCCAGTTCTTTCTCTTTGATTTCGGCAAAAAGCATTACGGACCGATACCCCCTATGGAGTGGGCTGTCCGTCTCAAGCATTGACGGTCTAATGATACCTTGGCCAAAATCCTTGATTTTCGTATAGTGCAGGGTCTTGATGAGCATGCCGCTGACCGCATAACACTCGATAGTAAAAGGCAAAAGGGTCTTTTTGTCTACCTTCATCTTTAAGTGATTATAGGCAACTGAGGAGGACTTGGCCTTTAGTTCAAGCATATAGGTATCACCTTGGTCGATTATCTTTTCCGCATTATACTCTACACTATAGTCCAGTCTCAGAATATCGGAATTATTGAATATCCCGCCCACAACTGACTGAAGACTGGTGATACGTAAAGGTCTGCCTACATCAGGGATATAGAGCCACATATTATCACCCAGCCGTAGAGTAGAACGGCCCTTTTCACTGGCCGGCGAGATAAACAGGGCTACCATTTTGTCCTGTCCCTTCTTAACCGTATAAAGTACAAACTCCTTTTTTGAGCCATCGGGCTCTATGTTGATCAGCTTCCGGTACATCTCATAGGACCGGGGCTGCATGTTTTTATCGACCTGGCTCAGGATATCGTTGCCATCCAGAGCAAGGACGGCGGGTGTCCAGAGAAAAAAAAGAGAAATGACTACCGGAATAGTAATCCGGCTAACGGTCTTGAATAATTGATTGAACCACATCATAAGCAACTCCGGTTTGCTCTGCATATTCGATCTGGTAGTCCATCAGGGCCTGTTCCATTTTAGATCCGATACTACCAGCGATAACGAGGGTCACCCCTTTGTCGGCAAGAAATATAGCTGCCCTCGGCCCAGCGTTGCTGGGCTGATCGCAGAAAGGATTCTCTAAGGCCTCGATAAAATTACCTTTGCCATCAAAAAATAGAAAAAACGGTGTTTTGGCAGCCCTTTGGCTTATGATTGTATCTTTTCCCGGCCCGTTGGTGGCCACGGCAATTTTCATTGAATCTGCAGAAGCGCTTATAGCAAGACCCAAAAAAAAGAACAAAAATAAATTGACAATACTGGTTGACATGCTTCTAATTTTCATAGGTTCCTCCACTTAGCCTTTTAATCTGAAGGTAGGGAAACAAGGGCCAAAAACTATAACGGTTTTATACCTCTCGGTCTTCTATCCTTCACCTATCTGTTTGCCGACCTATACATGCCGCAGGGCCGTTATGGGATCCATCCTTGCGGCTTTCCACGCCGGCTGCAGGCTGGCAAGTACGGCTATAGTAATGACAATTCCAGAAACCGTGACCACATCATTTAAAGCAATGGTCGGTGCAAGAAGCAGTCCTTCCTGACGGCCGAAATTAAAACTAATCCGGGCCGTATTCATTCCGGCAATGATGATAAGGCTGATAACAATGCCTATTAAAGTACCGAATACGCCGAGCAGAAAACCCTCCATCACGAAAAGGGAAAGAATCTTGCCAGGCACAGTCCCAATGGCGGCCATAGTGCCGATTTCGTTGATGCGTTCATAAACAGCCATGATCATAACGTTCATAATACTTACCAAAACAATGGCTACCAGCATGATCTTGATGAAAAAGGTCATCAAGTCAATCATCTCGGCGATATTAAAAAATGGTGAAAGCTTCTCCCAGGTATGCACCTCAAAGAGCGGCTTGCCGTTTTTGTCTTTAATAGATCCAAGCCGGTCCTCCAACTGATCAAACGCCTCATTCATAAGGCCCATGCCTTTCAAACGTATGGAAATTTCGCTAATCTCTTTGTCCTCGATACGCAACAGGGTCATGGCATCGTCAAGATGGATTAAGCCGTCCCGGCCGCCCGGCCCGGAAATGCCTTCCAAAATACCACGTACCACAAATGGCTGCCCGTTCACCGATCCATCCTTGTTGGTGGCAACCAGTACAACAGTATCGCCGATCTTGATCTTCATTCCCTTGGCAATGAGTTCAGGGACAAGGATTTCTCCCTTTTCAAGGAGGCCTTCCTTTTTTCCATCGATGATGCGATCAATAAGCCTGGGGACTGTCTGCATCTCTTGTTTTGGATTTACCGCGTTAAGCCTAATACTGGTTGTCTCTGAAAAATTGCTGAACATGGCTCCCAGCTTAATACGCATGGAATAGGCCTCCACGGCATCATTGCCTTCCAGAATTTTCTTTACTTCGGCAACCTGTTTGCCTTTCATGTTACGGTCAAGGGGCAGGCTGTCAATGGAGGCAAGATATCCCTTGCGATGCACCTGCAGGTGGCCCAACATGGAATCTGTGATCTGACCGATCATCATGGCCTTGAAGGAACCGGATATGGAAACGAAAAGCAGCACCGCCACCACTCCCAGGGTTATCAAAACAGAGGTAAGCAAGGTTCGTCGCCTATAGCGTCGCAGATTCCGGATAGCAAATTTAAATATACTAAACATAAAATTACATGGATTGTTTAGGTATAGGATGATTTCTTCCCATCAGTCTATCCATCCTTCAGCCCTTCCATCTTCCGTCTTCCAGGGTAAAAACGGTTTCAGCATTTTTCATTACTTTGGGGTCATGGGTAGAGAAGATAAAGGTGGTGCCGAACTCATCCCTCATATCTTTCATAAGTTCAATAATACGGTTGGAGGTCTTACTGTCCAAGTTGGCAGTGGGTTCATCGGCAAGCACCAGTTCGGCATTGGTAACCAAGGCACGGGCTACTGCCACCCGCTGCTTCTGGCCGCCCGAGATCTGGCTCGGGTATTTATTTGCCTGATCCGCCATCTCTACTGATTTCAACAACTCCCGTACCCGTTTTTGCCGTCTCTGCTTCGGCCAATTTTGCACCATGAGCAAGGGATATTCCACATTCTCAAATACAGTGAGTACGGAAATCAGGTTGAAATCCTGAAAAATGAAACCAATATGCTCCCCCCTGAAACGGGCCGATTCCTTTGAGCGGAGACGTGTCACATCCTGGCCTGCGACTTCGAGAAAACCACCGGTCGGAAAGTCAAGGCAACCAATCATGTTCAGCAGCGTACTTTTCCCGCTTCCTGACGGGCCGACAAAGGAAACAAATGAGGCCCGTTCAACGACAAAATCAACTCCGCGTATAGCCCTGACGGTAATTTCGCCGGCTATATACGTTTTCTCAAGTGCTTTTGCCCTGACAAGTGACATAAACTTAACCTAGTTAATTAAAAACTTAAATCAAGTCAATCAGTCAAGAACTGATATTTCCATAAGGACTAAAAACACAGTCCTCAAGAACTGCTCCGGAAGGGACATCACTTCCCCCCCAGATCACACTTCGACAAAGCCTTATATCAGATCCCATACTCACTCCGGGTCCTATAGAAACCCAGTCCCTCCATATGAGATCACCTGGCAACTCAGTGCCCCGTCCAACCAGACACCTGTTATTTTCATTTTCAAAAAGCACTTTATGGGCAGAAAGATACCCTTTGGGCGATCCTATATCCTCCCAAATGTAATGACCGGCAAATTGATCAGCTCTTAAGGCCTGCAGGCGATCGCCCTTATTAATCACGACCTTGAACGCATCAATCAAGGAACTCGGACAATCTTCAGTGATAGTCCTTATAAACCCAGGTTCCAGCACGGAAATACCCGTAAAGGCCAAGGCATATGGCCCACTCTCATCAAAACCCAAGATCTTTTCGTCCATTACAGCTACATTGTTCCACGGTTCTCTCTTGTGAACAACTAGAGATGCCATAGCTCCATGGTACCGATGCCGATCAACTATCTGGGCGGGATTAAGATCCATTACCACATCTCCGTTTACAACCAGCAGGGGGGCATCCTGAGAGATATGAGGCAGGGCATTTCTAAGCGCCCCGCCGGTTCCCAGCAGTGATGGTTCCACCAATGTAATAATTTCCGCGCTTCTTCTATAAGACCCCACCGACTCCAGTATCAGATGTGCAAGGTGAAAGCAGTTGATCACAATTTTTTTGAACCCGGACTCCTCAAGCCAGCAAATTAACCTGTGAAGCAAGGGAATATTCAATACCGGGAATAAAGGCTTGGGCAAATAAAACGAGACAGGCTGCAGTCGTGTGCCCAGTCCTGCGGCTAAAATCATGGCTTGTTTACAGAAAGGCATACTACACTATACTAAGCGTAATCCGTGAAGCCGTTAAACCTTTTTTTTACTTTCTGTATCTGTATCTGACGAACTGTTGGATTTGTTATCTGGAAGCCTTCCCGAATCGACATCATTTTCAATGTCTTTTAAACCGGACTTGAATGCCCTCAGCCCCTTTCCAAGTCCTGCGCCTATTTCCGGAAGCTTCTTGCCCCCGAAGATAAAAAAGGCGATTACCAGGATTATTAACAGCTCTTGTGTGCCTAAGCCAAACATTAAGCCCCCTTTAGCCTTTTGCAAAACTATTAGTAGTATTTAAGACAAAGAATATGATTTTTTTGATCCTAACAATTCCTTAATCCTATAACTCTATAATCCCTATTGTGACCCGTAACTGTGTAATCCTGAAAGGAGAAAATTCACACCAAAGTATGTGAACATAACTGAAACAAAACCTATTATAGATAAGTAAGCGATCCTGCGACCGGTCCAGCCTCTGACAAATCTTGCATGAAGGGCCGTAGCATATACAAACCAAGTTATTAAGGACCATGTCTCCTTTGGGTCCCAACTCCAGTATGTTCCCCATGCATCATTGGCCCAGATGGCCCCTGTAATTATGCCGAGACTCAACCACAGAAAACCGAAGATGATTGTTTGATGTATCAACTCATCCAGGATTTTGCAATCAGGTATAACATCTATTAGCGCTCCCGATGCCTCACTGAATCTATTTTTAAAAAGATACATAATGCCAAGTCCGCAGGCAACGGCAAAAGATGCATATCCGAGAAAACACGTTAAAACATGGGCAATGAGCCAATTGCTCTTAAGTGCCGGTATTAGAGGCTGTATTTTATCCTCAATATTAGGATTAAAAGATGCATAGGCCATAGAGAGGGACGCAAATGGAGTTGTAAAGGCCCCAATCACACGCTGTTTGGTCTGCCATTCTATAATCAAGTAAACCAGCACTGTTATCCAGGAAAAGAATACCAGGGACTCATAAAGATTTGATAGGGGCGCGTGGCCATAGCCTAATTGGTAAGACTCTATCCACCTCAGACCTATTCCGACCGTCTGAATTATTAAGCCTCCAATTGTAACAAACGTAGCCAGCAACCCCACTTTACGCACCCTGAAGATCCAGCGTATCAAATACAGGGCAGCCGCCCCCATGTATATGAAAGTAGTTAAACCGAAAAGGTATGAACTGGAAAAGGTCATTACTATACTCCTAAATTGGAATTCAAGGCCTCTTCAATCTTTTTCATGTCTTTTTCCAACCGCAACTTGTTCTTATTGGTCTGACCGGACAAAATCACAACCGTCCTGCCCTTCCGGTGGCCTATCCATAGCCACATACGTCTATGCGGGACCCAGAATACCACGGCAAAACCAACAATGAGGACTGTACAGCCCAACCACACTATCAAGACTCCTGGGTCTTTCTTGACTTGCAGTCCTGTCAGATATCGCTGTTTGGCATTGGTCAGAGAAATCTTATACAAATCTTCACCTTGTTTAAATTCTCTTTCTCTTCCTTGCAGAAGCCAGATATTACCAGCTCGACCTTCATTATCAGCAATCCATATCTGAGCTGCGGGTCTGCCATGGACACTGGGCTGATACTGAATCAAACCAAAGCTCAGTTGTTCTTCAGGCCACAATGTCTTTTGAAATGCAGAAATGCTAAGGGAACGCTGTAATTTATCGGAGTTGGAGACCTTTACAGTTATTTCAGGAATGGCCCGATAACTTGCCTGATAAAAGGTAATCCCCCTATATTTCATAGGATCATTAACAACAATGGACTTATGGAAGACCTCCTTATCCCCATTTAATACTGTTAAGTCAGATCGGTACTCTTTGGGTGCGCCATTATCGTAAAAAGAGATATTAAAACGATTACAACGGACTGAAAAGTTCAGAGGTATGCGCTTTCCAGTCTGTCTGTTTATAATATGATCTATTGTCTCACCCTCTGGTAACATGATGCTGCCCTTAAAACCCAGGAATAATCCTACCAGGGCACCGATAAAAATAATCAGTATACTGCCATGCAGAGCATAGACGCCCCAGTAACTCCATTTTCCGCGTTCCGCCAGAAAGAGCCTGCCCCCATCTACCCCATCGCGTTCCTCGGTTTTACCAGCGACCTTTTTAAACGATGCAATGATCGATCGAGTAGAATCATTATCCAGTTCCTTTTTTGTCTCCCAATCTTTTTTAAAGGGCATCTTTAAGAGACGCTCAAAATCCACTGACAGGTTGTCTCTCCTGAAAAGTTTGAGAGTGAACGGCAAACGTCTCAGCGTACATATTATCAGGTTAATGCTAAAGAGTCCGAGTAAAGCCAGATACCACCAGGAATGATAAGTATCATATAAATGTAGGACCTTTATGGTTCGAAAAAGATTGGGGCCAAATCTTTCCAGATAGAACTGAAGTGATTCACCCTGGGGTATAACCGTACCGACAATAGATGTTATTGCCAAAGTTATTAAAAGAAATACAGCCAGACGAACCGACGAAAAAAAACGCCAGATTGAAGTATCTTGATAAGTCGAGAATGATATTTTCATAAAGCGGATTTAGGCCTGGGAGCCATGCTTGGGAGATATGGCCGGCCTTAAGGAGGTACTAGCTACTTTTTATGATCCGGTGATGGAACGGTCTTTTCCCCTTGGCTGGCATCATCTCCAATCTCGTCTTTCTCCTTTATAGACTTTTTGAAGTTGCTGATGCCTTTCCCAAGGCCTTCACCAATTTTGGGCAGCTTACCAGCACCAAAAATGACAAGAATTATAACTAAAATTATCAGCAGCTCAGGCACTCCCAACCCAAACATCCTCTATTCCTCTCCTAAAAGAAAGACTGTCATACGTTAAAAAGACAGGCATAAATTTTATTTCAATACAATGTACTGTTCAACATATGCTATGTCAATCAAAGTAATTCTTTACCACCTGCAAAAAGTTGCTGACCGCCACAAGTCGGCCTTTATAAAGGTTTAGGTAATTCTTCATTCTCCGGTCTCTACTTATTCACAAAAAAATTACATTATGGAACCGACCGTTAGATAACGAACTGGAAATTCAATAAAAAAATAGATCCATCAGCCATGACTTTAATCTCACTGCCAAAGCACAAGATCAAAAAAATTAAAACTATAAACTGCTTTTGGTTTGCCTGCGGAATCTCATAAACCCAATTTTTTCATCTTATTAAAAAGGGTTTTATAACTGACCTTAAGAGCGCGGGCCGCAGCGGCCTTATTACCTCCGGTTGCCGTCAGTGCCGCGCCTATTAGTTCTTTTTCCTTTTCTAAGACATGGCCCCTGCTTTCCGACCAGAAATCACCCGGCACCGGCTTATCTTCAGGAGGAGGGCTTAAAAACGATCTGAGGGAGTTATAAGTAATGTCGCCTCCTGTCAAAACTGCAGTCCGATCCAATAGATTGAAAAGCTCTCTTACATTTCCCGGGAAATAGTAGTCCAAAAGGAGTTCCTTAGCACTATCTGATAAATGGATCCTACGGCCAAGCACCTGTTTAATCCTTTCAAGGTGATGGTTAACCAAGGGAATAATGTCGTCTTTTCTGTCCATGAGAGACGGAACATGAATTGGAAAGGTTGAAAGACGAAAGTGTAGATCTTTCCTGAAATGGCCCTTTTTTACAGCCTTTTTAAGGTCTTTGTTTGTTGCTGCAATAATCCGGGCATCGCTTTTGGATTCTTGGCTGCTACCCAATGTTAAATAACAACCAGAGTCTAAAAATCTCAAAAGCTTTGCCTGAAGGGAAAGCGGTAGCTCTCCAATCTCGTCCAAAAAAAGAGTTCCTCCTTTGGCTGCAGAAAGAAGGCCTTTACGGGTCTCTATCGCCCCTGTGAAACTGCCCTTTAGATGACCAAAAAGCATTGAATCCGCCAATTCGTGTGGCACGCTTGCACAGTTGAGCCCTATGAATTTCCCCCGGCCGCTGTGCCGATGGATATAACGAGCCAGCACATCCTTTCCGGTCCCAGTATCTCCCGTAATAAGAACAGGGAAAGGTGTGGAAGCCACACGATCAGCCATTTGCAGTATCTCAACCATCTCGGATGATTCAGCTACGAGCTCTTTTATCCCCTGCAAAGGGAACAAATCCTGAAAGCGCTGTACCAGGGCCTCAAGATCCACAGGCTTCTCCAGAAAATCAGTAGCCCCCAATTTTAAAGCCTCAACTGCTTTCTGGATGGTGCCATAAGCTGTAACTACAATTATCACACAGGACGGATTTATCTGCCGAACAGGCCTGATAAGACTCAGGCCATGGCCATCCGGAAGCTGGAGGTCCAATAAGAGACCATGGATACCATCTAGACAGGACTTGGCCTGTTTTAAACCATAGACAAGACGTGTATCATACTCGTCGCCCAGGGCCTCTCGAAAAAGGCATGCCAGCTTTTGATTGTCTTCAACTATAAGGATCTTGTATTTCATTACTACATGGCATTTCTTTCTTTGACAGTTCGCCGACCACTTCATTAGACTTTACGGAAAATAGAATCATTTGCATAAGTTCCTATGGAAAATTTTCACTTATGGGACTGTACATTGAGCAGCTTCTCAGCCGCATGAACTACAAAAAATGAGGAAATGAATTATTATGCAAATAAATTTAAGTAACTGTCTTGGGACTACACAGTGGAGTTATAACTGTTTGCGGACCTTACTCACTGAGGTGATGCAGCGTTCTGCCCATGGCCATGAGCGGGAAATAATGTCGATACATATTATAGTTTAACATAAAACCTCTGGAAAGCTCGCTGCCTTGATTCAGGTTATCCGCCGCTTTGGCAATGTCGGTGCGTTCGCCGGTTCCATAGCCGGGGAAACCGGTGCCGGTATATTGTGGCTCATTCCAGGTACCATCAGTCCGTTGCGTGGCCAGCAGCCATTCCAGCCCCCTTTCAATTACGTGATCATAGGCATGGGATCCGGTGGCCACAAGGGCCATGAGGGCCCAACCGGTCTGTGACGCGGTACTGGGGCCACATCCTCTGAGTGTGATATCCATATAAGAGCCGCAGCTTTCGCCCCAGCCGCCGTCCGGGTTCTGGTGATCCACTATCCATTGAGCAGCCTTTTGAACATAAAGCGCATTCATGTCTTCGCCAATGGCCTTCAGAGCCGGCAGAACCGCGGCTGTCCCATAAATATGATTGACCCCCCAGCGGCCGAACCAGCTACCATCATTTTCCTGTTCCGCCCGTATATATCTGTAGGCCCTGGCAACAACAGGATCATCCAATCCCCGTCCCAGTAGCCCCAATGCCTCCAGTACATGGGCAGTAACATCAACGCTCGGCGGATCCAGCGTTTCACCGAAATCACAGAAGGGAATAAGGGTAATACAGTGGCTGTTGTTGTCCTTGTCGAAGGCACCCCAGCCCCCGTTTGAACTCTGCATGGCATTCATCCAAGCCACTGCCCTGTTTACAGCCAAATCAACCCGGCTCCTCAGGCCGGAGGGCAAAACAGGCAGCAATCTGAGCAAAACAATTAAGGCCACTGCCGTATCATCTACATCGGGATAAAAGTCATTTTGTAGCTCAAACGCCCATCCACCCGGCTCCACGTCTTTGACGTAGACCTGCCAGTCTCCCCCTGCCATAACCTGTTCGTTCAGGATCCAATCCAGAGCGGATTGCATCTGAGGTGTTGCAGTGAAATCCTGATCGCAGTCCAGGACGGCCAGGAGTGAAAGCAGGGTATCCCACACAGGCGTATTGCTGGCTTGGAGATAGGTAGCACCATCTTTCTCGAATTTCCAGTATTTATTCCAGGCATCAAGTCCTGCCGCCAGCACCGGATGATCAAGGGCATATCCCTCTGCATGCAACGCCAACAAAGAATAGATCCATGGCGGCTGAATCCCGCTCCATGCACCATCTGCTTCTTGATGACGAATAATCCACTCCAGACATTTCCGGATGGCCAATTCCCTGCCAGGACAAAAGGGAAATCTGTTATACCTGCTCAACAACCTGTCAAATAAATAAAAGGGGCGCTGCCTTAAGGAAGTATTTTTTTTCCTGACCGATCGGTAGTCAAAACGGCTTCTTGACTCAGGAAAAAGCTCGTCAATCCGATATTCAGGCGAGAGTTTTCTTACAGTCCGCCTGGCCCTCAGCACTGTCAAAGGGATGATGGTGCCCCGGGCCCAAGAGGCGAACCGATAGACATTAAACGGTGCCCAGGATGGCAGGAATATGATTTCCGGAGGCAGGGCCGGAGTAACATCCCAGGGCCATTCACCAAACAGGGCAAGCCAGTATCTGGTAAAGACCCGGAGTCCAACCAGCCCGCCATGCTCCAAAATCCACTCTCTCGCCTTGCGGAGAGGTGGCGAATCAACCGGCATACCGGAAGCCCTGAGCGCTGTATAACACTCTACTGTGACGTTGATATCGCCCATGGGCGCCTGATAATATACCTCCCAGGAACCGTCAGGCCGCTGTTCATTCAGGATTGCCCGTATTACCGATTCAAACTTTGGATCATCTTCCACACCAAGGAAATGCATGGCCAGGACCCATTCAGCTTCCATGCAAGAATTGGTTTCCAGATTCCCCAGCCAGAAACCTTCCGGCCGCTGGTTATCCAATAACCATGCTATCCCCTTTTCAATCCCATATTGCAGGCTTTGTATGATCGTGCTATGAGGGGTCAAATTCATGAATTTTATCACCTTTCAATCTTACTTTACCGGCAAACGCAATGCATACTGACTCGTATCCCACCATTGGCGTCTTAGCAGCCCTCCCTGCTGAAGCCAGAATATTGACTCGGACAACAGGCAAAATGGTGCAGAAATCGTCTACAAAAGGGAAAATAATTGTCCGTAAGTCAGGAATCGGCATGCAGTATGCTCGCAAACAGGCTGAATACCTGGCTGGCATAAGTGAAGTGCTCGTATCATTCGGCATATCAGGCGGCTTACATCCCCGCCTGAAGACTGGAGACCTGGTACTGGCCGATCTGGTACTGATCTGGGATCCCGAACTGCATGGACTTCCCCCTACACAAGTTATGCCTGCCGGTTTCAGAGCCGACGCAGATATCAACAATTATATTGCAGAAAAATTTCAAGAAAACATCGTCCACTTTCATCAAGGCCCTATACTCTGTTCATCTAAACCGATCTTAACCGCAGCCTCAAAACTGAATGCTCATAGATTGACTGGAGCATTGGCAGCTGATATGGAAAGTAGAGCGATTTGCGAAGTCGCCGCAGAGGCAGGACTTCCCTTTTTCTGTCTGCGGGCCGTCTGCGACCCGGCCGATCAGACTGTAGCTGACACCTTACCGGAAATGGTTGATAAGCAAGGCAATCCCAGAATCGGGCATATACTGGCACATCTTGTGCGGCGTCCCTGGCTCCTGGGTGACATGATACGAATGGCCAGCCAGTTCCGCCAGGCGTTGGTTGCCCTGGAAAAGGCATGGCTCCTCGTCGGTGAACAGTTTCTATCATCTGCCGATGCACGACAAGCTATCTCCCCGGTCCGCGCAGGCAAACGATGAATGCCCGCCAGGGATGTTTAACGGTGTCAAGGACAGCACTTGCCTCAAATCCACAGTGGAGCATACAGTCAGCACAGCGGGGATCACGTCCCACCCCGTAACGGTTCCAATCGGTATTCTCTATCAGCTCACGGTAAGTGGCCACATAACCGTCATTAAGCAAATAACACGGCTTTTGCCAACCGAATAGGTTTCTGGTCGGATTTCCCCAAGGGGTGCATTTATAATCACGGTTTCCTGCCAAAAAATCAAGATACAGACTCGAGTGGTTAAAGGTCCAGCAAGGTTTGGTCTGATGGAGAATGTTGCTGAACAGCTCTTTTGTGCCTTCCCTTCCCAAAAAGCACTCCTGATCATCGGCTGAATCATAATTAAAACCGGCGGCAACAGTCATGGCCTCAATTCCCAGAGAGCTCAGATAGTCAAACAAACGAACCGCATCTTCCACTGTCCGTCCTTTGAAAAAAGTGGTATTGGTGGTTACCCTGAAACCAGCCCCCACTAGCCTGCAAATGGCTTCAGTAGCCTCTTTAAAAGCACCCTCACGGCAGACGGCCTGATCATGATGTTCATACATACCGTCCAGATGGACATTGAATGTGAGATAAGGACTAGGTGAAAAATCACGGAACCGTTTTTTCAACAACAGGCCATTGGTACAAAGATATATAAACCGTTTGCGGCTGATTAGCTCATCAACAATACCGGTGATCTCCGGATGGAGCAATGGCTCGCCCCCGGCTATACTTACAACAGGCGCGCCGCATTCCTCAGCCGCTTCCACACATTCTTTAACACTGAGATGTTTGCGCAGTATCTCCGGAGGATAATTCACCTTTCCGCAACCTTTACAGCGCAAATTGCAGCGAAAGAGAGGTTCAAGCATCAGCACCAGAGGAAAACGCTTATGGTTCATCAGCATCTGCCTGATTATATATTTCCCGATACGGGCTTTTTGAAAAATTGGTATTCCCATTAATTTACTCGGAACAAATCATTGATGGGGGAGCGAGGTTCATCATTCAGGGCACTCTGACTACAGCCTATCTGACTTCAAGGAGTCCTTCTTTGACATAGGCTGTTTCTTTGCCATAGTAATCCTGATTTTGATGTAGATTTTCCGGATAGTATTGGGGTTGCATAAATCTGCGCACGGCCCATTCTACATTTTCTATAGAGACCTGGGTATCGCGACAAGGGCCGTGAGGCCTGGTATTCAAAACCCCATAGACAGGCAACGGATAGGCATACTGGATACCACTTGCCATATCTCGTTCGCAGGCTACGGCAATGATCATCTTCGGACGCCTCTGAACCACGACTCTACGGGCAATTGTTCCACCAGTAGCAATGGCCAAATAGACAGAATAACGTTCGCTTAAGGAGATCAAGTCACTAATGGGACATTTGCCGCAGCGCTTGCAGTTATAGATTGAATAGGTCAGGCGCATCTTGCATGTGGATCTCTGCAAACAATGAGGCATGAGCAGCAGCATCTCGTCCGGCTTATAGCGCGCTGCTGTCTTCAGGATGAGCTCGTTATTTACCTCCACGAATGATGAACGGACCTTGTTTTTTGATATTCCTATAGCCTGACCAAACACGACCATAAACGGCAAAAACAGCTTGACTATCAACCCCCGCAGCCGGGGGAAAAAGGGCAGGACTTTACCGAACCTGACGCTGAGAATGAAGCTTAACGATGACAAACCGATAAGCATTATTATACAACCGATGACAAGTCCTAAAAATATAGGTCCTAATGGATGGATATGGGCAAGGTCGAAGGTCGCCAAGGCCCAGACCAGAAAAAGAAAAAAAACCACCATTCCGTTGGTGGCCATGACCAGTCCGATAAACAGACGCTTTTTTGCCTTATCAGCCTTTTGGTCTTCCTTATCAAAGGCCTCCAGAGTCTTTAACGAGATAAGTTTCCCAGTGGCTGGATGGCCTCCAGATAACGGCTTGGCTGATTCTTCCGTATCTTCTTTCATCGCCTTAATAACCCTTCACATTCCTTGACTGTCGCCGGGAAAAGAATAATTCAGCATCGCTTCAACTCAATTGTTCTTCAAGCTCTGCCGGCTCGAATATTACCTCCTCTTTTTTGCCGGCCATCTCCTGAAATTTTGTTGCCCCGTGATTCCGCAGCCAATTGATTACACCATCAACCAGCCGCTCCGGAGCGGAAGCGCCGGCAGTCACGCCGACACGTTGTATACCCTCAAGCCAAGCCGGATCAATATCGCCGGCATCATCAATCAGGTAGCAATTAATGCCCTGGCGCATCCCCACTTCCTTGAGCCGGTTGGAGTTGGAGCTGTTTTTTGAGCCTACCACAAAAAGCAGGTCTGTTTTAGCGGCCAGTTCTTTTACGGCATTTTGCCTGTTTTGAGTGGCATAACAGATGGTTGAGGCCGGTCCTTTGATACCTGGAAACCGATTTTCCAAAGCTTGGCGTACTTCGACAATATCATCATGGCTTAGGGTGGTCTGAGTGACGTAGGCCATGCGTGCCGAATCATTCACCTTCAAGGTACTGACTTCTTCGACGGTTGATATGAGATGGACATGCCCATCGATTCTTCCGGCAGTTCCCTCCACTTCGGGATGATCACGATGGCCGATGATGATCACACTATATCCTTCTTTATGGTATTTATTCACCATTCTATGGACACTGGCAACCAGAGGACAAGTCGCGTCGATAGTTCTAAGCCCTAGTTCAGAGGCTTGTTTTTCCGCCGCCAGGGAAACTCCATGAGCGCTGAAAATGGTAACGGCCCCCGTTGGAATATCTGCGAGACTTTCAACAAAAACCGCACCTTGTTCCCGGAATTCCTTGACCACGTGCTTATTGTGAACAATTTCATGCAGAACATAAACAGGCGCGCCGTATTTCTCAAGAGTGAGCCGGACCGTCTTGATGGCCCGGATAACACCCGCACAAAATCCCCTCGGATTGGCCAGAATGATTTCCACTTTTTACCCTATCTGTTTATGTATAGTTTAATAGACATTTTAAATTTTAGAGTAATTTTACATAAAGAATTGTCGGTAATGTAAAATATCTTTTATGAATCTGAAAACTAGAAAAAAGGCACTTTCCCCTGTAATGTTTTGATACTCAAAAAATCAGACCGAAAGGAGAAGTGCCATGAATTTAAAAATTAGAGTACCTGAGATAACGGAAATTTTCAAGGAGACCCGGGAACGGCCAGAGAGACCTTTGAACGTGAATGGACACATCTGGAAACCACCAACATCATAAGAAAGAATGTATAATAATATGCCATCTCCAAAGAATCGGCCTGCGAGAAATTTACACAAAAAAATGACGATACGGGCTCTGTTTACATACCACAATAAATAAGTCAATAGCTTAAACCTGAATTATACATATATTGCAGAAAGGATGATTGGATGAAAATTATTTGTATATTTACTATATGCATGTCATTTATCATTCAAACAGTCCATGTTCAGGCAGACCAGATCTTGCCGTCTCATATACTTCAGATTGAATCCGACTCAGCATCACAAAAATTCTATACCGAAATCTTCGAAGAGAAGGACAACAAAAAATTCAAGGAGGATTGGGAAAAAGATCTCTTTTTTGAAGAAGAAATCGAGCATATCGCCGATCCGATAGAACCCTTTAACCGTGCAATATTTCAGATAAACGACAAATTATATTATTATCTTCTCAAACCTGTCTCCAAAGTCTTTTCATTTGTTATTCCCAAGGATCTGAGACTGGCCCTTGGGCGCGCTATAAATAACAGCAAGACGCCGATTAGCTGCGCCAACTGTCTGTTGCAGGGGCGCTTCAAGGATGGAGAAACCGAATTTGCCCGCCTTATTATAAATACTACACTCGGATTAGGCGGTCTATTCGATCCTGCAAGAGACTGGTGGGACATAAGAGCAAAAAAAGCTGATTTTGGCCAAACCATGGGACATTATGGCCTAACCCATGGATTTTATATGGTCCTCCCGTTGCTTGGCCCATCCAGCGCAAGAGATGGAATTGGGACCTTTGCCGGGTATTTTACATTGCCTCAGAATTATTTCATGAACTTTCAACACAAACTCATTGTATTTTCGGTAGATATTGTCAATCATGTATCTATCAATCCAGAAGAATATGATAATCTCAAGAGAGATGCCTTTGACCCATATATCTTTTTCAGGGATGCCTATATTCAGCACCGGGCTGAATTAATAAGGGAAAGTAGATAGTTACAATTGAAATATAATTTCAGAAACAAAAAGGATTCGATGAATCTTGTAATCGGGGGAAGCGGTTTCATAGGCAGTCACCTCGTCAGGGAACTAGTAAAACAGGGAGAAAGGGTAAGGGTATATGACCTGAATCCGTTTCCTGAAGACGAAACGTATCAAACCGTTGAAGTAGTCCGAGGAGACATCTTGAACCTTAGCCAGCTATCTCCCGCCATGGACGGTTGCAGTACGGTCTATCATCTGGGCGGCACTCCCCAGCTATGGAGCAGAGACCCAAAATTTTTTGACCGTACAAATCACGAAGGAACCATCAATGTACTCAATACGGCCAGGCGATCAGGAATAAAACGGCTTATCTTTACCAGTACAGAGTCCATTCTTGCCACACCTTCCGGAAAGGAACCTATCACGGAAGACATTAAGCCGCGCATTGAAGACATGGTTGGCCCGTATTGCCGCTCCAAATTGCTGGCTGAGCAGGCCGTTTTCAGGGCTGCAAAGGAAGGTCTTCCGGCAGTTGCCGTATGCCCTACCCTGCCCATAGGACCCGGGGACAGAAATCTAACTCCTCCAGGACAAATGATATCGGATTTCCTCCAGAGAAAAATTCCAGGTTACCTCGATTGTACACTCAATTTCATCGATGTTCGTGACGTGGCTACAGGACACCGCCTTGCTGCAGAATACGGCCGGCCGGGACGCAGATATATACTGGCCGCTCATAATATGACCCTCTACGAATTTTTCCAACATCTGAGCAGGATAAGTGGGGTACCCTGCCCCAAAATTAAAATCCCCTATCTTGTAGCGTTGGCCTGGAGCTATATGGAACATTATATAGGTATTGTGACGGGCAAGAGACCGAGAAGTTCAATTACCGGGGTTAAGCTATGCAAGCGTTCCCTGGAATTTAACAGCATTTGGACGTGGAAGACGTTGGGGCACCGGCCACGCCCCCTGGATGGTACTATCAGGGATGCCGTAAACTGGCACAAAAAATTTCTGGAATCAAAAAAAACGGCTATGGCTTGAAACCATAGGCCTCAAATATAGTTCCGAGATCTCGGTATATGGTATCCTTATTAAGGCCGAAAGACTCAAGTGAATAATGGTGTCTGCTCTTGTATTGTCTGGCCTTCAGAGTCTCTTTTTCAAGGGCCACCTCGTATCCACGGCTTAATTCCATACCAAATGCCCGGTAGATCCCGCATATTGCACTGCGGGGATCAGAAATCATATCCTCGTAGCGTACTTCTAAAAATTGATCTTCTGGAAGATTTTTTTTAAATTCATACAGATATAAATAATATCTGCAGGTCAAATCAGCCAGTTCCCGTTTGGCCCGGGCGTCCTTTCCGGCATGAGGATCCAGCGCCTTCCATGCCGCATCAAACATACTGACCAGAGACGGTATGGGTTCGTAGGGATTCCTGACTAAATGCACAATACGAATGTCAGGCAGCAGTTCGTAAATGGAATGTAGGCGTCCGGCAATAAGAGCGACCTTTTGGAGAAGTATTTTGTCCGGTCCTGTTGCATACATATGCCTCTGCAGACAGTCCCTGTAGTAAAACATTAGTTTTTGCCGCTCTTTGTAAGGCATAAGATCGACAAAGGTTGCCTCCTCCAGATCTTTTAAATATGGAAACAAAAGACCAAGCAAGGGACTGAGCATGGCATAAACAAAAAACATCTCATCAGACTCAGCCTTGTTAGGGCCGGTTTGGTGAATCGTTTCCCAACCTTTGAACCCCTTCTTGCTGATCCCGTTCAGTAATTTTGCTGCAGGATTGCCGAATATCCGGTCGATTTTACCTGCTGTTTCAAAAAATTTATAACAAATCACAGAAGGAAAAATCGTATGATAGAGCTTCAGATAAGAAAACTGCCGGTCCAATGCCATCAAACGATGAGTGAATGTGGTTCCGCTGCGTGGATTTCCAATGATGTAAACCGGTGTTTTCAGGGCCTGTTTTCGAAAACCAGGGAAAAATATGTGATCAAGAAGACGCATAGAGCAAACAAATGTACGCAGGCACAGAAATGGAACAAGAAAAACGAACGTAAGACACGCATGTCGCAGTGAGAAGTGTTGTCGTGAGAATGAGAGACGTAATATCTTAAACAAAGTAGGGTAATGAAAATACATATTAGTAAATTGTAGAATCCATGAAAAGTGCCCAAAGGCAAGGGCAGGTAAGATAGAGTCTCTATATTGTATTCAAATTTTGTTAAATATGGCTAATGGCTGTCAAAATGTCAAGGATTGATGGTGAAACATTTCCACACAACGGTTATAAAAAGGATAAATTTTTTATACTTTCAGCAAACGGATCGAAATTTTAAGGATGTCCAAGAGTCGTTTAATCTCCCTGTTTTTTTCTTTCATGGGTTTTACCCTTTTCATATGGTTATTCATCCGTGAAGATCTCACAGGTATCTTCGCCATACTATCCATTGTCAAGTGGAAGTTCTTCTGGATAGCCAGCTACCGTATCATACCCATCACAATAGATGCATTCGGCTGGTTGAAGCTTTTTGAAAAGGATATAATCCCGCGATTCTCTAATCTCGTTTCAGCCAGATGGATATGCGAGGCATTCAACACACTGTTGCCCGTAGCACAGATAGGCGGGCATTTCCTGCGTGCTAAACTGATAGGAAAAAACATCGTGGACAAAGCCAAAGCAGGAGCTACTGTGGTTGTCGATTTTACAATCGGGCTTGTCACCCAAATCCTGTTTACAATAGGTGGTCTGATTCTTCTGATACAGGAATCACAGGAGGAAGACATATATTCATGGATTATTATAGGAATTATTGCAGGATTAGTAGCGGTTTCAGGTTTCATCTTAGCCCAGAGGACAGGCCTATTCTCCATTGGTGCAAAGGGCGTTAATCTGCTCTTAAGAAGCCGAAAAATAATGGGCCTCATAGAAAGTTCCCGCAACCTGGATCAACAAATTTCAGACTCCTATAGCCGAAAAGACAGACTCGTTTCCTGCGGATTATGGCGACTTGCGGGATGGATCGCTAAATCAGGTGAAATCTGGCTTTTTTTATATTTCGCGGGTTCTCCTGTCACTATACAAGAGGCCATGATTCTGGAAAGTCTGAGCACGGCATTCCGGAGCGTCGCCTTTGCCATCCCTGGCGGCCTTGGTGTTCAAGACGGTGGAATACTTCTTATAGGTATTATGATAGGCCTCAGTCCTGAAAAAGCCCTTGCATTGGCGCTTGTAAAACGTTTCCGTGAAATTGTCGTCGGAGTCCCTGGATTGATCTACTGGTTTATCGTCGATGGACATCAAGCAACTCCTCAACTTACCGGCAAGTAAAATTAGTATATGTTCAAATACTTGAGAAGTTATGGATTTTGTCTGCCGTCCTGGTGGATACCTTGGGTGCTGAAACATTCATTTATAGTGTTGACAGCGGCAATATGTCTGACCTGTGTTCTAACGTCTTTCATGATAGGTCATTTCAAGATAAATGCCGACCTCACGGAAATGATCTCAAATGATTTGCACTTCCGTAAGGTGGCAAAAATCTTCCACAATGCCTTTCCTGCATTACACAACACCATCGTAGTCGTGATAGAAGCCGATACGCCGGAACAGGCGGCACAGGCACGGGACCTTCTGGCCCTGAATCTGCGTAGCGACAGAAACATTTTCAAATCCGTTTATACTCCAGGGGGAGGACCTTTTTTCCATAAAAACGGACTGATGTATATGAGCCCTGAAAAGATCGAGGACCTGACAGACCGATTATCCGAAATTCAGCCTTTTATCGCCATTTTATCACAGGATTTCTCTCTGCAGGGCCTCTTATCATTAATAGAAAAGTCAGTTGTTAAACATGATGAACTCATCCAGGACCACCAAGACCTGATATCTTTTTTTGACCGCTTAAGCAGCACCTTCGAGAAGGTTGTGCATGGAACGAATCATCGCATGTCTTGGCAAGAACTCATGTTTGAACAGGAAACAAACACCCCATCAGGTTATCAATTCATTATTATACAGCCTTTTCTGGATTACCGTGCGACTCAACCTGCCCAAAAGGCCTTAAAAAGAATTCGAGGCATTGCCGATGAGCTTCATATTAACAAAGAAAACGGCATAAAAATCAACATAACCGGAAGACTTGCCATCAATCATGATGACTTGCTCAGTGTTCGGAGAGATATTGGAATAGCGGGCATAGTTTCCATTATTTTGGTCGGCATCATCCTATATGTAGGACTCGGTTCAGCCCGCCTTGTGTTTGTCAGCCTTTTTACTTTATTCACGGGCCTTATCTGGACATTAGGTTTTGCCCTCCTCTTTATCGGAAGTCTCAATTTGATGTCCATTACCTTTATAGTCCTTTTTATAGGCCTCGGAATTGATTACAGCATTCAGATCTGTTTACACTATAAAGAACTGCGATCTTCAGGACTGACAAATCCTGAGGCCATCTTAAAAGGGGTCCGGAGCGTAAGTAATACCCTCATACTATGTTCAATAACTACGGCCATCGGATTTTACGCCTATGTACCTACGGCATATGTTGGGGCGTCGGAATTGGGGCTCATCGCCGGAACCGGAATGTTTCTTAACCTGCTGGCGAACATCACCGTATTGCCCGCCCTGATGAATCTTATACCCCCGCAAAAAAGTAACTATCTGGCCCTTTCCTTAGGCAGACATATTTCAAAACTCCTTGATGCTTATGCCGTGCCGATTGTTGTGGGGGCAATTGTTTCCGGAATGGCCGCTGCTACGATCATGCACAAAGTATCTTTTGACGCAAATCCACTTAATCTTTCGGATCCGACAACGGATTCAGTCGTCACCGCACGCGGTCTTCTTGGTACTGACAGAGGTAGTCTCTGGACAATATCAATTTTGGTATCTGACAGACAGGAAGCCCGGAATATCGCAAAACGGCTTAGAAAGTTGAACGAAGTTGAAACGGTGATTACTATTTATGACCTCGTTCCGGAAAACCAGATCGAAAAACTGGACCTTATTAACGATATGGCTCTCATCCTGCCCCCTGCACCGGAATTAAAGCGAGGCGCTTCATATACCCCTGAGCAAAACAAGAAGGCCCTGGAAAGTTTATACCATGTCCTAGTGGAGACGATTAACTCAAATGTTACAGACGACAAAAGTTACATTTCAGCAATTACTCGTCTTTTGGAAAATATTCAAGAATTCAGCAGACTCCTGGCAGATACCGGGAAAGAAAGAGAGCTGTTTAAGGCCCTTGAAACCAGTCTCTTGTCAAACCTTGAAATCCTTCTTGAAAATTTTAATGACTTAATGCAGGCAGAAAAAGTTGAACTTGCAGACTTGCCTGAAGATCTAGCCCGTCGTTATGTCTCTGATGATGGCCTTTACAGGGTCCAGGTATTCCCACGAAATGACATAACCGATAGACAAAATCTGAAAAAATTTGTAACAGCGGTGCGGACAATAGCACCTGATGCCACCGATAAACCCGTCACCATCCTGGAGTCCGGCAAAACAATCTCCTCTGCATTTAAAACCGCAACTCTATTAGCCTTTGTGCTGATTACATTATTCTTGAGGATCGTATATAAAAGGTGGGTTGAGGTGTTACTTGTTATGTTTCCTGTCTTACTGGGGCTGCTATATACAATGGCCGCGACGGTGTTGCTTAATATTCCCTTCAACTTCGCCAATATTATTGTCATTCCACTCTTACTGGGAATCGGATTGGATTTCAGTATTCATATCATGAACAGGACCAAAGAAAATCTTGGACCAAACACCGATGTCCTGGAGACCAGTACGTCCCGCGCCGTCTTATTCAGTGCCCTTACAACCATTATCAGCTTCGGAATACTATCTTTTATGCATCACGCCGGGACCGCCAGCATGGGTAAGCTGCTTACCATCTGCATCAGCTTCATGATCATATCTACCCTTCTGGTACTTCCTGCACTTTTGAAAATATATAAACCCTACAAACAACAGGACCCTTCATAGGGCTTCCCCTCAGTCTTTCTCAATTGAGGAAAGCTCTCTCACTTTTTCCTTTAAGCCAGCATTTAATGCATCGAATCCCTCGTCTTTAAGCACTTGCTTGAATTGTGCGCGATTCATGGCCAACTGGCTGACACCGGAAACTTGAATATCAACAACACGCCAGCTTCCTTTATTTTTTAACAGAAGATACCTGAATTCTATTATTTCCTTATTCGCTTTTATTAGGTTACTCTTAACGCCCATGACCTGTGGTCTGAATTCGGATTCTGAGACCGGTTCGAAACCTTGTCCCTTGTAATGGCTAAAACGTTGGGCATACTTGGCTATGGTCCAGACAGTATAATTATTTAAGAGCATTTTTCGCTGGTTTTCGTCCATATCCTTCCAGTATTTACCGGTAACTTTTTTGATTATATATGGGAAATCAAAGCAGCTCTTTATGACAGGCTCCAAAAGCCTGTAGCGCCCTGGAAAGCCAAGCTCATCTCCATTTTTCATGGATTCAACAAGAGCAGCATTTAATTTTTCAATTACATCGGCAGCTTTGGACTGGAGAGGCTGTCCCAATAGAGGCGATGCCGATACAATCATCAAAATGTAATAAATGGTGATCCGTTCAAGGTTTTTCATTTTTTGATTGCTCTTTGGTGATCTCAAAAAGTTTGGGATTATCATATACAGAATTGGCTTTACCTTAATATTGGCCATCATAACAGTTCTGGAAATCCGCCACCAGCCATTCGCCAGATTTATATGCAACAAACTGCTTTAGATAACAGAACTTTCCCAAATCAGAGGAGGTCTTTTATTTGCCCTTTATTGAATATAAACACGGAACCGTTACAGAAAAACACGATTGCTTATTGTAACTTCTCAAAATCAACATGTTTCTTTCTCTTTCCCCGCTATTGAATTAATATCAAGGTATTATATTTTCAGAAATGAATAAGAAATTATGAGAAAAAAACACCCCATATCCCACATATCCAAATACTCATTTTTGTGCAGTGATGTCTGCATACATGAATGCAAATTTTTTTAAAAAGACAATAGCCGCCGTTGATCTTGGCTCTCAGACCTTCAGGATGGCCGTGGTCCGAATTGTAGACAATAGGCCCCATGTCCTTGCATCCGAACTCAATAATGTGAGATTGGGCCAAGGTCTTTTCGCTAAGGGAATACTGAATGAAAATGCAATAAAAAGAGGAATTGGAAAACTTCGGGATTTCCGCAACGTCATTGATAAATTCGGTGTCTGTGATGTATTAGCCTGCGGCACTGCAGCACTGAGAAATGCCGCAAATGCCGGAGAATTCCTGAAGCTGGCAGAGGCGGAAGGATTTAAGATAAATTTATTATCAGGAGATGAGGAGGCCCTTATGTCGGCCATGGGAGTGCGCACTTCATTACCTGATTTAACGCCGCCCTTTTTGGTTGTAGATGTGGGTGGAGGAAGTAGTGAATTCGTATTGACTACGAACAGAAAAACATCGTTTAATTGGAGTATTGATATCGGGGCCGTAAATCTTACAGAAGAGTTCATCAAAAAAGATCCGCCACTTCCAGAAGAGCTTGAAAAACTGGGGGTTCATGTCAGGCAGAAACTGTCGGATTTATTTGCTAAACTCCCTGAATTTCCAAAAACTGTAGTAGGAGTCGGTGGGACTGCTACTACATTGGCGGCCATATCACTAAACATGAAAAGGTATGATCCTCGACGGATAAGGGGATATGCCATAGGTTCTCGAGAGCTTGATAAATTATGGGGCCTTCTAACGGGCGTGAAAATTCATGAAAGAAGAAGTATCAACGGGCTTGAATCCAGGCGAGCAGATATTATTTTAGGAGGAGCAGCAATATTTCGAGACATATTACACATCAGTAAATTTAAAGAATTGACTATTAGCGATGGGGGCCTTTTACTGGGCCTTTTAACGTGTTTAATTGATAAGGAGCCTTATAACCATGCTGAACCACCCAATATCGGATGCCTATACCTTTGATGACCTGCTTTTGATACCGGCCTATTCCAGCGTCCTGCCGACAAAAGTAGATATTTCCACTCAGCTCACACCTGAAATCCGTCTTAATATCCCTATAATGAGCGCAGCTATGGATACAGTCACCGAGGCTCAAACCGCCATCAGCATGTCCAGGGAGGGCGGTATTGGAATCATACATAAGAATATGCCGATTGAGACTCAGGTAAGGGAAATTGAAAGAGTCAAAAAGTCTGAAAGCGGCATGATCGTGAACCCGGTGACGGTCTCTCTGGATCAGCGTATCTATGAAGTACAGCAAATAATGCGTGAGTATAGAATATCAGGCGTACCCGTATTGGAAGGAGAAAAACTGAAGGGTATTGTCACAAACCGGGATCTGCGATTCGAAACAAATCTGGATCTCAAAGTCAGTGAGGTGATGACGAGTGAAAATCTTATTACAGCCCCTGTCGGGATCACTCTTGAAGAATCAAAGGCCATCCTACACAAACACCGTATCGAAAAACTCCTGGTAGTAGATGAAGCGGGCAATCTAAATGGCTTGATTACAATTAAAGATATAGAAAAAATAAAAAAATATCCCATGGCCTGCAAGGATGCCATAGGCCGCTTGAGGGTGGGAGCTTCAGTAGGTGTGGGTGAAAACTGCATGGAACATGTTAATGCCTTAATCGAGGCCGGTACGGATGTTATAGTTATAGACTCGGCACACGGACACTCAAAAAACGTGATCAGGGCGGTATCTGAAATCAAAAAGACCTTTCATAATATACAGGTAATTGCAGGGAACGTAGCCACATCAGAGGCAGCTGAGGCCCTGTTTAAGGCCGGATCCGACGGCGTAAAGGTTGGGATAGGCCCGGGCTCTATCTGCACCACCCGGGTTATTGCAGGCATAGGAGTACCACAGCTGACTGCCATACACAACTGTGCCGTTGTAGCGCAGAAAATGGGGGGGACCGTCATAGCCGACGGAGGTATCAAATTCGCCGGAGATTTGACAAAGGCCATAGGAGCCGGTGCCCATTGCATCATGATAGGGAGTCTCCTCGCCGGCACGGATGAAAGCCCTGGGGAATTGGAACTTTACCAGGGTCGGCAATACAAAGTCTATCGCGGTATGGGGTCGCTGGGGGCCATGAAAGACGGCAGCAAAGACCGATATTTCCAGGAAAGTATCAAAACAGAGGCAAAGCTGGTTCCAGAGGGGATTGAAGGCAGAGTACCATATAGAGGTCCGATTTCTGCCACTATTTACCAGCTCGTAGGGGGATTGAGGGCCGGAATGGGGTATGCCGGGTGCAAAACCATAGAGGAACTAAGGCAAAATGCCCGCTTTGTACGTATAACTCCTGCTGGTCTAAAAGAAGGCCACGTCCATGACGTCATAATAACCAAAGAGTCACCAAACTATTGGATTGAACACTAATATTTTTATATAATGCCCTAGATTTCCTGCCCTAGTGCCTTGTTCCGGTCCTGGACCGAGTGGAATTTCCTCCACTTCCACATAAACCGCCCTTTAAGGTCTCCAGGGACCATAGATCCCATTACTTGTGCCACCCGGCTCAAAGCTGGATAAAGACATGACTTCCTGAGCAGGGGATTATTCGATTCTAAAAAAATGGTTAACATAAACACAATAGCTCCTGCCAGAACCAGGCCTTTAGCAAGACCCACACCAGCCCCCAAAAGCCTGTCAACCCAACCCAAATTAAGGATTTTGAACATCCTTTGGACTATGATCCCTGAAATAAAAAAAATCAGATATACTACAAGAAATATTAATATAAATGAAACGAAAGAGCGCCACATCTCATCCTGTATCCATGCTGAAAGCTTGAATGATATGGATGGAAATCGGTGACTGGCCACCCAAAAACCAAATATTAACCCGAGAAGAGAGGCTAACGACCTGCTAAAACCCGTCCAAAGACTGCGGCCAATGAAAAAAACAAGCATTCCTCCAAGAAAAATGTCCAGCCAGTTAAAATGAAAAGAATTAAAATGAAAATCCATGATTCACCCTTAACCTATGGTATCCTCGGCAATGCGAGTTAATGCATTCAGACTATCTTCGAGTTTTCTTCGAAATTCCTCTATAAATGCCCCCCTTGCATCCGGTGGTACTGTAATCGGCTGCCCGAATACCATAACCACTTTGCTTCCTGGGAACGGCAGAATGGTGCGGTCCCAGCTGTTGAATCTATAGGCCGGCCTGGCAGCGAAACCAGTCGGCACAATAGGTGCCCCCGTCTCCCTTGCCAGAACAACTGCGCCTTTTTGAGCTCTCGAGGCAGGCCCTTGTGAACCATCGGCCACTATACCGGCATTACAACCCTGCTGCCGCATTATCTCTACCATCTTTTTAATAGCCAGAACCCCCCCCTTATGCCTGGAGCCACGTATTGGAATCTGCCCCCAAACCCTTAATAACCTTGCCACCCATTCACCGTCGTTACTGCCGCTCACCATGATGACTCCGGGATGATGTCTGAAATAAAAAAGGGTGTATATCAAGTTCGCATGCCACAAAGTTGCTATGGCGGGATGACCTGGCCCAAACAGAGGCCTCAGGGCATTCATTCCAACCATGGTGAAACGGCAAGAGGTCAGCCATAATTCAAGAAGGCGGAATAATAATACGTGTATCCCTGAACATGCTTTATCACCTATTGTATTTGAAAAACCTGTTATGGCCTCTGGCACTTTCATAAGGCATGAGGTAACATATAGCAATATATTGATCAAGCTTTAGGAAAGACATGAAAAAGAAGCTGGATTTTGAAAAGGCCCTCAAAGAACTTGAAAAACTTGTAAAACAGCTGGAAGAAGACGATCTACCGCTAGACAAGGCTCTGAAGACCTTTGAACATGGTATAGAGCTCTCCCGATACTGTGCCAAGTGCCTAGATGACGTAGAAAAGCGAATACAGCAGCTTTCACGAGACGAAAACAATGAGCTTGTGTTAAATGCATGGGAAGGAGATAGTGAAGATCTTTGACCTCAGTACCTATCTTAAAAAACAACAGGAGATAATTAACTCCGCTCTAGAAAAATGGCTTCCCCTGCCTCATGGACCTTCAGGTCCGGTGGTTGATGCCATGAGATACAGTCTGATGTCCGGTGGAAAGAGAATACGGCCTATTTTATTAATGGCCGGGGCCGGAGCAACGGGCGGTGATCAGAAGGCGCTTCTTCCGGCAGCCTGCGCCCTTGAATGCATCCATACTTATTCCTTAATTCACGATGATCTTCCAGCAATGGACGATGACGACTTGAGAAGAGGCAGGCCCACTTGTCACAAGGTCTACGGTGAGGCCATTGCCATTCTTGCAGGTGACGGCCTTCTCACCTATGCGTTTGAACTCATGTGTAACCCTGAGTTTACACAAAACATGTCCCCCCTCTCAGTCGGTGAAGCAATTTATCTTCTTGCAAAGGCTGCGGGTGTCTCCGGAATGGTAGGAGGCCAAACGGCGGATATCTTAATGCAAGGACGGCCGGTGGACGCAGAAACCCTTTCATTCATACACAGGCACAAAACTGGATCACTGATACAGACATCCGTAGAGATAGGGGGATTACTGGGTAAGGCGAATGATAAGGAGCTATATCATCTGAAAAGGTACGGCGAATCACTGGGGCTGGCCTTTCAGATTAAAGACGATCTTCTGGATGTGGAAGGGGACCAGGAAATTCTTGGAAAACCGGTAGGTTCGGATAATCGCAATCTAAAGGCCACCTATCCCGCTCTCTTCGGAATTAAAGAGACCAAAAAGAGGGCTCAAGAGCTCCTGGAAAAAGCCCTATCCGAACTGGAACTCTTTGACGACGGCGCGGAGCCTTTGAGATCCATAGCAAAATATATAATAAAAAGAGACAGATAATTAGGGAGCATAACTTCGATGTCAGATCTACTTGAATCTATAAAAAGGCCGCAGGACATAAAAGAACTGAAGCCGAAGAAACTGATGCAGCTTGCCTCTGAAATACGCCGCAAGATAGTAGAGACCGTAGCTGAGACAGGGGGTCATCTGGCCCCCAGCCTCGGCGTAGTGGAGTTGACTATAGCCCTTCACTATGTCTTCGATGCCCCCAAAGACCGACTAATTTGGGATGTAGGACATCAGGCCTATGCCCATAAACTGCTTACCGGAAGAATAGATAAATTCCATACATTACGTCAGGACGGGGGAATAAGCGGCTTCCCCAAACGTAGTGAAAGCCCCTATGATACCCTTGATACCGGTCACAGCAGTACCTCTATTTCGGCCTCTCTTGGAATGGCTACCGCCCTTGATCTCAAGGGTGAAGACTCCAGGGTGGTGGCGGTGATCGGAGACGGCTCAATGAGCGCCGGCCTTGCCTTTGAGGCGCTTAATAATGCCGGCCATCTTAGAAAAGATCTTGTAGTTATATTAAACGACAACGAGATGTCGATATCCCCAAATGTAGGGGCCTTATCGTCTTTTCTGAGCAGAAAGCTGACAAGCCGCCCGGCGACCAGACTTAAAAAAGAACTTGAATCCTTTCTTAAAAGATCGGGTGTCGGTGAAAATATTTGGGCTGTTCTGAAGCGCAGCGAGGATTCCTTAAAGGCACTATTAACGCCCGGAATGCTTTTCGAGTCCCTGCAATTCGAGTATTTGGGTCCGTTACCGGGCCATCACATGGAATCCCTGATTCAGACACTCAAAAACGTGCGCACCATACCCGGACCGGTGCTGGTCCATGTGCTTACCAAAAAAGGCAAGGGTTATCCACCGGCTGAACATCATCCCGACCTGTTTCATGGCGTCGGCCCATTTGACATTTCAACCGGAAAACCGAAATCTTCATCAAAAATCAAACCGCCTTCATATACAACAATCTTCAGTCGGACACTTGTGCGTCTGGCCAAGGAAGATCCAAAGATTGTAGCAATCACGGCGGCCATGCCTGCCGGCACCGGACTCAATGCCTTTGAAAAAGAAATCCCGAATAGATTCTTTGATGTGGGAATCGCTGAACAGCATGCCGTAACCTTTGCAGCAGGTCTGGCACTGGAAGGGCTCATACCGGTAGTGGCAATCTACTCAACCTTCCTCCAGAGGGCCTATGATCAGATTATCCACGATGTCTGCCTGACGAATCAACATGTGGTTTTTGCGATTGACAGGGGGGGGCTTGTAGGTGAAGACGGACCTACTCATCACGGGGCCTTTGATCTCTCTTATATGAGGGCTATTCCAAACCTGGTTATAATGGTTCCCAAGGACGAAAATGAGCTCCAGCATATGCTATATACCGCACTGATGCATAATGGACCTGTGGCTCTCCGTTATCCGAGGGGATCGGGTACAGGGGTAAGTCTTGACTGGCAGTTGAGAGAAATCCCTATAGGCAAGGCAGAGATTGAGATGGAGGGACCTGATGTGGGAATAATTGCCTTAGGACACCATGTAAACACTGCAAGAAACGCAGCAAAAGAGCTGGCTCATTACGGGATAAAGGCCTCGGTAATAAATGCACGCTTTGCCAAACCCCTGGACAGGGACCTGATAACAGAAATAGCTAGCAAAACCAGTTATATACTTACAATTGAAGAAAATTCTTTAGCAGGTGGATTCGGATCAGCAGTCCTGGAGTGTCTCTCCGACAATGGAATAGTATCTGTCAAGGTCTGTCGTCTTGGACTCCCCGACAGGTTTGTGAAACATGGAAGTCAGAAGACCCTGAGAAAGTCTGTTGGTCTTGACGTCCCATCTATAGTTGATTCTGTAAGATCAATGATAAAATCCAAAGAAACTAAATTAGTCAATTCAGCAAAAGTAAGTAAACTGCCTGTCTCAGGAGCTGTCCGCAAATAACTTGAGTATCCTGCGCGGCCCTTTCATCTGATCTTACAGACACAACAGCCTGTCTGCACATATCTCCAGAGATACACCTAAATTGGCTTTTCATGACCACTTATGTCAACTACTTGACATTATATTTTTCCTCGTTTCATCCTTCTCAACCAATAATTTTAGCAATCTTTGATAGTTTAACTGCCCGGGATTAATAAGCTTGGTGGTT
Organism: Deltaproteobacteria bacterium; assembly: GCA_011042225.1. GTDB lineage: Bacteria > Desulfobacterota > Dissulfuribacteria > Dissulfuribacterales > UBA3076 > UBA3076. The sequence goes on from DQXT01000070.1 coordinate 30,461, forward strand.
CTTGAAAGAGATGCTAATTTTAGGCACAAATCTTGCTTGACAAAATATAGTATCTATTGTTTAATAGAAAATTAACAAGGGAGATTAATAAATGAGATGCTTAAAAAACCCCAACAGGCCTACTCAGCCTGCCATATGCAATAATTGCAGACGCAAATGTGAATTGGCTGGAAAACGACGCAGCCTCAGAAAGACCAAGTCCTAGCTATTGCCGCATATAGAAATCAGGATGGTTTTTCATCAAATTCCCCATCTACTGAATAACCTGTTATATCGTCCCGCCACCTGCGCCTCTCTCTCCAGTAACCAAATATGAGGGCAATTGCGGCACCGGCGGCCAGTCCTGCGAAGCCTGCACAAATCCAGTTGGGATAACATAAATTATAACATTCGGGATCGTTGTTTGGCTCGAGCTCTCTGCCGCAATACCGGCATACAAGGGCATTTTTTTTGACTCTTTCTTTGCAATAGGGACATGTTTTGCCTAACCTGGAAATCATAATATGCTCTCCTGCTCCTTCAATGTCGTCCTTTTTGCCTCTGCCTCAGATGGACGGACATAAATTGGTTTCAATGTCTTAAGATCATCACGCCTTCCGTCTTTTTGCCACCTGCGCTCCGCCATTATCCCTACAGATGCAGCCCTTACATGTGCCATATGGCTTGGGACCACAACCGCCCGATCACCAAATCCATTTATAATATCCTGATATAGCAAAAGGCCACCTCCAAGCAACAACACCCTTTGGCCATGAGGCACAAAGGCCGGCAGATCCTTCGGGGAAATGGCCTGGTATGGGCGTATTCTCTCTAATTCGCCGGAATTTCCAACCTGATACAGGGCCGTATAGACCTGGGACTTCCTGGCATCCTGCACAGGGCACACAAAATCCCCCTTGCATGCAACAACATGACTCGCAAGGGCGTCCAGGGTCGGAACACCAATCAATGGTAAACCTAATGCAAAGGCCAATCCCTTTGCAGTTGAGAGGCCTATCCTGAGTCCGGTAAAACTACCTGGACCCAGGCTTACAGCAAGCAGACCAATCTCAGACCAATCAAATCCCAGCCCCTGCATCAACCATTTAATAGTGGCCATCAATCTTCGAGAATGAGTTTCCTTGCTGGTAAGGACCACTTCCGCCACAGGATGACCATCGCGTATCAGAGCCACTCCTCCAGTGCAATCAGATGTCTCGATGGATAAAGTAACCACAAATCCGCCAATAACCAAATTATTCAATTGGTCAATTTTCACCCTGAAGGAATGAATCCCAACAGTCGAGCAATGTCATTATAAAAAATCAATACCATCAAGACCAGAAGAATAAAAATTCCCATCTGCTGGGCAACTGCTTTCTGACGCATGGTAAGAGGACGGCCCGTGATGCCCTCTATTGCCAGAAAGGCCAGGTGACCGCCATCCAGGACAGGTATGGGAAGCAAATTCAGAAAACCTATGTTTATACTGAGAAGGGCCATGAAGTAAAAAAGATTGAGTATACCCAGTTCAGCTTGCTGGCCGGCCATCTGGGCAATCATTATGGGCCCGCCCAAGGTGGAAAGAGGAATTACACGTTCAAACAGTTTCACAATAACCTGTCCGGTGAGAACTATAAGTTCCCAGGTACGAGAAAATGCCTGCCCAATCGCATTTAATGGACTCAATTTTTCAATCTCCATGTCACCGGATGCTGAAACTCCTATCATGGGCACCTTAATCTCTTCACCAAATATGTTTTTAAGCTCATAAATCTTGGGAATAATGTCTACCGATATGGTTTTCCGGCCCCGCTGCAACGTCAGGAGTACAGCATCCCCCTTATTCGCCTCGATCGCCTTAGAAACCTCTTCCCATTTATGCACCTCTTGCCCGTCTATAGCAACTATTCGATCTCCGGGCATCACCCCGGCCTTCTCTGCAGGAGAACCGGATTGGACATCACCGATATTGGTTAAAATAACGGGTTTCCCATAACCCAAAAATATTACGAAAAAGATAAGCCAGGCGAAAATAAAATTGAAAACCGGACCTGCTGCTACCACAAAGGACCTCTGCCAGGCCGGTTTATGTGAAAAGGACCAGGTCCTCTCCTCCGGGGGTACTTCCTCGTCCGGCTGCTCGCCCAGCATCTTTACAAACCCACCAAGAGGAAGCGCCGAAATGCAGTAGTCGGTCGCCCCTCTCGCTACCCCCCAGACCCTGGGCCCTATACCTATAGAAAACTTCAAAACCCGGATGCCGAAACTCCTGGCTACAATAAAGTGACCAAACTCATGGACCAGTATTATGCCGGTAAGTACTAATAAAAATGACCAGGCAGTCGTCATATCGATTTCTCCATATTAAATACAATGCCTTCGGCCCGCAATCGCGCCAGGGCATCTGCCTTCAGCACGTCTTCAAGATCTCTAATATCCTCAACAGGAAAGGCTTCTATCACTTTTCTAACTACTTCCTGTATCGCCGTAAAACCTATGCGTCTCTGGAGAAAGGCCTCCACAGCCACTTCATTTGCCGCATTAAGGGCCGTAGTGGCAGTACCTCCCTTCTTTGCCGCATCATATGCCAATCCAAGGCATGGGAATGTCTCCAAATGTGGCATCTCAAAATTAAGAGGACCCGACTCAATCAAATCAAGACTGGGAAGATCCAGTTCCAGACGTCCAGGCCAGGCCAGGGCATATGCTATGGGCACCCTCATGTCAGGGATTCCCATCTGCGCTATTACAGAACCGTCTATGAATTCCACCATAGAGTGTACAATGCTCTGAGGATGCACTACTACATCTATACGATCCAGGGAAACATCAAAAAGCCAGTGTGCCTCTATCACCTCAAGCCCTTTATTCATCAAGGTAGCGGAATCCACCGATATTTTAGCCCCCATGGACCATCTGGGATGTCTTACAGCGTCCTCCGGTTTCACCTTGATCAGATCGTGCCTGTTCATGTCTTTACATGGACCACCGGACGCAGTCAGCACTATGCGCCTGACTTCTTTTTTGCGACATCCTCTGAGACACTGAAAAATGGCGGAATGTTCGCTATCTATAGGTATTAAAGCGACTCCTTTTTTTCTTGCAATAGATGTAACCAAAGGCCCGGCAGTCACCAAGGATTCCTTATTGGCAAGGGCAACATCTTTCCCTGCTTCAATAGCGGCGAGCGTTGGTATCAAACCTGCCGCACCCACCATAGCCGACACAATAAGATCCGCATCATCAAACGTTGCAACCGCCTTATAACCTTCTTTACCATAAAGGACCTCTACATCGGGAAAATCAATCATGGATCGGACTTGATCGGCAAGCTCGGCTGTCATTACCGATACGACTTTAGGCCTGAATTGTCTTATCTGCTCTGCAAGGAGTTCAATATTCCGTCCGGCAGCAAGACCACTAACTGAAAAATGCCGTTTGGAGCGTCTTACGACATCAAGGACGTTTGTGCCGATAGATCCTGTAGATCCCAACAGAGATATATGTCTGGTTTCTTTCATTTGATCAAAATATCCTCTATATTGCACAAGTACAGGACCCAATAGAGAAAAGGAGAAGCCAACAGCACCGCATCGGCTCTATCTAGAATACCCCCATGCCCTGGAAGTATGCCGCCTGAATCTTTGATGCCGGCAGAACGTTTAACCATTGATTCAAGCAGGTCCCCTACCTGGCCGACTGCTCCGATGACCAGAGCCAGCGGCACCAGAACCCTTGGATCAATTTCCCTAAAAAGCATAAACCAGAGAAAAAAGGCCGCTATTGCATTTAAGATCAACCCGCCGGCAGCCCCCTCAACCGTCTTTCCTTTACTCACATTGGGGCACAACCTGTGTCTTCCAATTCCCTTTCCTATATAATAGGCCCCTGCATCACCGCAAGAGATCGTTACCAGAAGAAACAGGACCCATTCCTTGCCCATAGGTTGGTAACGCAATAGCCCCAAATGGGCCGCGCAGACACCTACATATGCTATCCCCATGAAATGTGCTGACAGATTCCATATAATATTGGACCACCTGCTGTATGAAACGAGAAATAATAAAGAACTTCCCAGAAAGGCCGCATAAACAGCAGGCACCATAAGCGCGGGTTCCCCCCACAGTAGCACTGAACACAAGGGGAAAAGGCCGAGTACAAGCCCGAAACCCTGTATTAAGCCGAATCCTGAAAAACAAATAGTAAAGTATTCATACAGACAGAAAGCAGTTACCACCAAGAGCACCAGGTCGAACAGTCCGCCCCCCCACCAGAGCACTATGAAGAATAAAGGGCTTAGGACCGCTGCAGTTAAGAGCCTTTGGCGGTGCATGATTCGGAGTGCTGTTCGTTCGTCAACCCAAAACGACGTTCTCTATTCTGATACTCGAAAAGGGCCTTCAATAGCTCACTTTCGTCAAAATCCGGCCAAAGGGCAGGCGTAATATAAAACTCTGAATATGCCGTCTGAAAAAGCAGGAAGTTGCTGAGCCTGTTTTCTCCGCTTGTGCGAATAAGAAGGTCTGGATCAGGAAGCCCGGCTGTATGAAGGTTTGAAGCAAATATTTTTTCGTCTATTGCTTCCGGATTAAGTGTCCCCGAAAGACATTGGTGTGCAAGACGTCTGGCTGCCCGTACTATCTCAGCCCTGCCCCCATAGCTCAAAGCGAGGTTGAGCACCATGGCGGTATTGGAAGAGGTCTTCTCTATGGTATCCAGAAGACAGGTCCTGACCCGTTCAGGAAGGTTCTCGATCTGTCCGGTAGCCCGAAGAGAGATCTGATTTCCAAGCATCTCATCAAGCTCGCTCTTCAGGTAATCATACAGTAGGTCCATTAATGCATTTACTTCTTCTTTTGGACGGCCCCAATTTTCCTGTGAAAATGCATACAACGTCAAGACTTCTATATTTAACTTTCTACACAGACGCACTGTAGAACGTACGGCCTTTACCCCCTGCCGGTGGCCCATGATCCTGGGGAATCCTCTACGCTTGGCCCACCTGCCGTTGCCGTCCATAATGATGGCAACGTGTCTCGGCAGCCGAGTGAGTTCCGGTAGTTTAGCTGTTCTTTTTATCAAAACTCCAGTATCTCTTTCTCCTTATCAGAAATAATTCCTTCTATCTTCATGATATGATCGTCCGTTATCTTTTGAACTTCATCCTGGAGCTTGAAGAGATCATCTTCTGAGATCTCTTTTTCTTTTTTCCGGTTCTTCAAAAATTCAATGGCCTCCCTTCGCACATTCCTTATCGCCACCCTGCAGTCTTCAGACATCTTTTTTACTACTTTGACCAATTCCTTTCTACGTTCCTCTGTCAAGGGTGGTACATTAACCCTAATAATCTTGCCGTCATTAGAGGGAGTTAGCCCAAGATCGGATTTAAGAATGGCCCTTTCTATATCTTTCAGGATATTGATATCCCATGGCTGTATGGACAAGAGGCGGCTCTCCGGTACAGCAATGGAAGCCACCTGATTAAGCGGCATAAAGGTACCATAGCAGTCGACGTTAATTCCTTGCAGTAGTGCGGCAGAAGCCCTTCCGGTCCGTACTCGAGCAAGATCCCGCTCAAAGGCGGCAATGGCCTTATCCATCTTGGCGCTTGCCTTTTGTATCCAAGCTTTTTTCATTTTCAGTCACCTCCTCCAATCCGTGTACCGACCCTTTCACCTTTCACGGCCCGCTCTATATTCCCGGGGATCTGCAAACTAAACACAACCACCGGAAGACCTGCATCTCTGGCAAGAGATATGGCAGCGGCATCCATAACTTTAAGGCCCTTTTCAAGAACATCCTGATAGGTCAGGCTATTATATCTCTTTGCATCAGGGGTGACCTCCGGGTCCTTATCATATACACCGTTTACTCTTGTGGCCTTGAAAAGGACTTCGGCATTTATCTCTAGGGCCCTGAGGGCTGCTGCGGTATCAGTGGTAAAGAACGGATTTCCAGTCCCTGCAGCAAATATGACTATCCGGCCCTTCATCAAATGGTTGAGAGCCCTTCCTCTTATAAACGGCTCTGCGATTTGCCCCACTTCTATAGCTGAAAGCACCCTTACCTGGACGCCGTGCCTGTTTAATGAATCCTGAAGGGCCAGGGAATTCATAACCGTTGCAAGCATACCCATCTGATCGGCGGCCGTCCTGTCCATCCCCTGGGCAGAGCCGGCGACCCCCCTGAATATATTACCTCCCCCTACGACCAATCCGATTTCAACACCCAGTCCATGTACCCTTACAATCTCGCGGGCAAGGAGATCCACGACCGCCGGGGATATCCCATATGACATATCCCCCAGCAGGGCCTCACCGCTGAGTTTCAGCAAAATGCGTCTATGGCCTGTTGATCCCTGAGCAGTTCCAGACATTATTACGCTTCCACACCGACCTGGAAACGAGAAAAGCGCCTTATACTGATATTCTCACCCGTCTTGGCAATGAGTTCATTTAAAAGGTCCTGGACAGTTATATCCGGATCCTTCACAAAGGGCTGTTCAAGCAGGCATACTTCCTTGTAGAATTTTTCAATGCGACCACCGATAATCTTTTCAATTATGTTATCCGGCTTGCCGGACTCCTCAGCCTGCTTGCGAAGGATCTCTTTCTCCTTCTCTATAAGATCCGAAGGAGTATCTTCACGTTTTATACAGACAGGATTGGTGGCTGCAATATGCATGGCCACGTCTCTTGCAAATCCGATAAACTGATCTGTCTTTGCCACGAAATCCGTCTCACAATCGACCTCAACCATAACACCAAGCTTGTTGCCAGCATGGACATAACACTGAACTGCGCCTTCAGAGGTTGACCGCCCCGCCCTCTTGGCGGCAACTGAAAGCCCCTTCTGACGCAGCCAGTCAGAGCTTTTCTCCATATCTCCACCGCACTCCTGAAGTGCCTTTTTGCAATCCATCATACCTGCCTTGGTCCGCTCTCTGAGTTCTTTGACCATTGCAGCAGTAACTTGAGTCATTATTTCCATCCTCCAAATCTATTCTAAAAGTTCAATAGTCACAGGTAACACGCGACATATCCAATCTAACGGACAGACATAAGCAAGGGCTATGATCTATTGTCAGACACTTGCCTCAACGGCATCCTCGCCTGCAGTGACTTCGCCGGCTGCTGCTTCCCTCTCAATTGTGGTATCATCGCCAGCCATTTCCTCTTGAGCCTCTTTATCAGAAGCCGCCTGCTGAGCCTCGGCAAACTTTTCCATGCCTTCCAGACATGCATTCGCCATTAAAGATGAAATGAGGCGAATGGCCCGAATGGCATCATCGTTGCCAGGAATAATATAATCTATACCATCAGGATCACAGTTGGTATCAACTATAGCGATCACAGGAATCCCAAGCTTATTGGCTTCCTTTACCGCAATCTGCTCCTGCCTTGAGTCAACAACAAAAACAGCGGAAGGCAACGTCCCCATATCCTTTATTCCACCAAGGTTGCGATCCAGCTTCTGGCGCAGCCTATCCATACGAAGGACCTCTTTTTTGGGAAAACGCTCGACAGTGCTGTCTTCAAACATGGCCTCAAGACGCTTAAGGCGATCGATGCCCTTTTGGATGGTCTGGAAATTTGTAAGCATCCCGCCCAGCCAGCGGCTGTTCACATACGGCATTGAGCATCGGTTGGCCTCCTCAACTATAGAATCCTGAGCCTGCTTCTTTGTACCGACAAAAAGCAACTTCCCACCCTGGGCAACGGTATCTACTACAAAATCGTAAGCCACTTTGAAGAGCTTTACGGTCTTCTGTAAATCTATAATATAGATCCCGTTTCTGGCACCAAAGATGTAAGGCTTCATCTTGGGATTCCATCGTCTGGTCTGATGCCCGAAGTGGACACCTGCTTCAAGCAACTGTTTCATTGTAACGTAAGCCATAGTTTCTCCTTGAATAAATGTGGTTTTTCATCCGTCCAGCCAAAAGACATCCTTCCACCGCCTGGATGGTCAGGCAGCACCACCGGATCTCACTGAACGTGCGTTATTGCGTTATAATGCATTATAAACAGTAAAGAGGCTCTATGTACCATCTAAGAGATGATTTAGCAAGCTACTCGTGGTCCCGCTGGAAAGCCAAAAAAA
>DQXT01000051.1 GCA_011042225.1 Deltaproteobacteria bacterium
ACTATATTTAGTACCGATTTAACTCCAACAGAGGAGAGATGGACATGGAAACCAAAATTCAGGACATAATGAAAAAGGCGGTGGTCATTGGTCAGGATGCAGTATTTGTTGATGCCTTGAGAAGGTGATGGATATCAGTGATGAGTTCGCAGTCGAATTCCCCATTGACGGAATCCTTGACTTGCACACCTTTAATCCCCGGGAGATAAAGGACCTGGTGCCGGATTACCTGGCCGAATGCCGGGGCAGAGATATCACAGAGGTACGCATAATCCATGGAAAAGGGACCGGGACCCTTCGCCGCACTGTCCATTCCATCCTGAGCCGCCTGCCCGAGGTGCGCGAATTCGCGCTGCAGGGAAATGACGCGGGCGGCTGGGGCGCAACAAAAGTGACGCTATGGCCAAAAACAAAATAAGAGTTTGATTTATCATTAATAGGGATAAAATAATCATCACAAAAGGCAGGAAAGATTAAAAACACGAAAGGGAAGTCTGTGGACCGGCGGCACCGACTTGACTTTTAGGTGTTTGTTTCATATCTTCGTACCGTCTTATTTTAGTGATTGATTTTGCATATCTTTCCCGGGCAAGTGAGTACAAAAATATCAAAAAACAGGTGTAGATAAAATGATCAGACATATCATGGCAATAAAATTTTTTAAGACCCTGGTGATCCTCTTCTCAGTAGCCGGCTTGATCGCCTGTAACGGCGATTCCGGTAAAAAATCCCAAAACCAGGTCCCTGCAGATACAGGCACGGAAGCCCCGGTGGAAATGGACTTACTCTCGGGCAAGGTGACGGAATTCATTAATAGCGCTGGATATACCTATATCCTGCTGGATGATGAAGGAGAAAAAATTTGGGTGGCAGTGCCTGAGATGCAGGTCTCCGTGGGAGAGGATGTCGTCCTCCAGCCAGGCATCGAAATGGTCGATTTCACCAGTAGCACCCTTAATCGTACATTTGAAAGGGTCATTCTGTCCGCTGGTCCTGTATCTGAAAAAGGTGGACCGATGGAAAAAGATTTGGGAATGCCTTCAGGAGATACGCCCATGGGCATGGTTAAGGCCCCTGCCCGCGGCGGAATGGGCGTCAGCACACCGATTGATGATGATGTAAAAGTTGAAAAGGCGACCGGACAGGGTGCATATACCGTTGCGGAAATATACGAAAAAAAATCCAGTCTTTGTAATAACAAAGTAGTCGTGCGAGGCAAAGTCGTAAAAGTCCTTCCCAAAATCCTGGGAAAGAACTGGATTCATCTGCAGGACGGAACCGGGGATGAAAAAAGGGGAGATTATGACCTTGTCGTAACATCTCAGGATATGCCTTCGGTTGGAGATGTGGTAACTGTCAGCGGCACACTTTATACCGACAAGGATTTTGGAGCAGGTTACAAATACAGTGTAATTATCGAGGAAGCGAACATCAACATTTGAAACAGGTAAGGCAGCAGCAACTTGGTTCAGGGCACAAATAGGATGCAGATTAAAATCCGCAAGGGTTTTATGAGGTTTTTTAATGCGCAAAGCAAGAGATATTATGACATCACCTGTAATTACAGTTCATTCCGACACATCAGTGGTTGATCTGGCCAAACTGCTGTCTGAACATCGCATTAACGGCGTGCCCGTAGTGGATGATGACGGAAACATCGGTGGAATTGTAACCGAGGCCGATCTTATTGACCAAAACAAAAAACTGCACATCCCCAGTGTGTTATTTTTTATGGATTCAGCCATCTTTCTGGAAAATCCGAAAAAACTGGATAAGGAACTCAGGAAGATGGCAGGAACCACAGTGGGAGATATCTGTACAAGGGATGTTATTACGGTAGAGGATGAGACCCCTATTGACGAAGTGGCCAGCATCATGGCGGAAAAACGGATAAGCACCATCCCGGTGATGCAGGGGAAAAGGCTCGTTGGAATAGTAGGCCGCGGTGACCTTGTCCGGTCGATTGTGACTTAATTTTCGGCTCTTGTTACAAATGACGTATAATTATCGTATCTTGTAATCCTTCTGGAATTCCCGTTCCAAGGTCCTCCGCCTCATTGTCTCCCTCTTGTCATACAACTTCTTTCCTTTGCCCAGGGCGAGTTCAACCTTTGCCTTGCCATCTTTGAAATATATTCTAAGTGGTATCAAGGCATATCCCCGCTCTTGTATCTTTCCCATCAATTTCCGTATTTCCCGGCGGTTAAGAAGGAGTTTTCTGGCCCTTGTCGGATCCAGTCTAACGCTATCGGCTGCATAAGGGTATGGTGATATGTGCACGTTGTACAGCCATGCCTCTCCATGTCTGAAGCCCACATATCCATCAGAAAGGCTGGCCCTTGACTCTCTCAGGGATTTGACTTCCGGCCCGAGAAGCACAAGACCTGCCTCAACGGTATTTTCAATATGATATTCATGCCTGGCCTTACGGTTCTGGCAGACGATCTTTATTCCTTCGGTATTCATTTCATAATACCTATAGTCTTGCAATCCCTTAATTCTAATTTCGAATTTCGAGTTTCGAATTATTATTCTCTGGTTCGTATTCTACCTTTAATCCGGCGTAACCCAATAAATCATTCATTCTTTCAGTAAGCTCAGGACTTATAGTCACATTATATTCTTCAGGCAGACTCAGAACTACCCTGCCCCTGTCTTTAATAGTAACCGCCAGTTTCACAGGATGTGATCCACGATGTTGGTTGAATAGATCCCGCAAGGGCCTGAGTACCTGGGGGCCTAACGAATCTCCCCGGAGTTCGACTAGAAGTCCTCTCACTCTTTGTTTACAGGCCTCACCCAGCGACTCCATTGAATTCGCAAGTATCTTATTGATTTTCTTATCATCTTCCTTTTTGAGTGTCCCTACTACCCACACAGGCGAATCGGCGTCAATCAATTCCCTTGCCTTTGCGTATATCTCAGGGAAACAGACAATTTCAATAGAGCCGTGTAAGTCCTCAAGGGTCAGGAATGCCATCCTGTCTCCCTTTCTGGTAATGATTTCCTTATTGATTCGAATCGTCCCGGCGAGACCGATCTGGCTTCCATCCACCATCCCGGAAATATTGCCTGTATGTACACTCGCCATCTTCAAAAGTTCATCTCTGTATGGATCCAGTGGGTGTCCGCTGATATAGAACCCCAGATAAGTCTTTTCATTGGCAAGATATTCAAGTTCGGACCATTCGGGTATATCAGGCATGATCAGCGCGGACTCCCGTGGCCTCTCAGGAACTGCCCGGGCCATAGAGTCAAATAGAGACATCTGGCCTGAAAGCCTTTCCTGTCTTTTGGCCTGGCCGACATCAAGGGCTATGTCCAATACGGCAATCATTTGTGAACGCCTGGGGCCGAGAGAATCAAGGGCCCCGCACTTTATCAAACTTTCAAGCATCCGCTTGTTGACTTTTTTGAGATCAACCCTGGAGCAAAAGTCCTCAAAACTGGAATACCGGCCATTTTTTTCTCTTTCCTGAACAATAGCGTTTATTGCACCTAAACCGACATTTTTTACCGCTGCAAGCCCAAACCGTATACTCTCTGCCTCTATGGTAAAATCCACCTTGCTGTAGTTGACATCCGGGGGGAGTATTTGGATGTCTCTTGCCCTGCACTCACCTATGAATTTGACCACCCCGTCTGTATTTCCCAGTTCATTGGACAGCAATGAAGCCATAAAGGGCACAAGATAATGCGCTTTTAACCAGGCGGTATGATAGGCTATCAGGGCATAAGCCGCCGAGTGACTCTTGTTAAAGCCGTATCCTGCAAATTTCTCCATCAGATCAAAGATAATCTTGGCCTTAAAATCAGGAATGCCATGCTTTACCGCACCTGATTGAAAACGGTCCCGCTGTGCGGCCATTTCCTTATGATCCTTTTTGCCCATGGCCCTTCTCAGGATATCCCCTTCACCAAGGCTGTATCCAGCCAGTACCTGGGCTATTTTCATTACCTGTTCCTGGTAAACTATGACCCCGTATGTCTCCCTGAGAATGGACTCAAGCTCCGGCAAGATATAGGTTACTTCGATCTCTCCGTTTTTAGCCTTTACGGCCTGGTCCACCATGCCGCTTTCCATGGGCCCAGGGCGATGAAGGGCTACCAGTGCTATTATGTCAGTGAAGCCTGAAGGCCTCATGCGCTGCAACAGGTCCTTCATTCCAGGGCTTTCGAGCTGAAATACCCCTGTAGTATTACCGCTTGACAAAAGTTCATAGGTCTCAGGATCATCCAGGGGAATCTTGGCCAGACTAATATTCGTCCCAAGGTGCTCTCTGATGAGCTTGAGGGCCGTATCTATTACCGTAAGGGTCCTCAGTCCCAGAAAGTCAAACTTGATAAGCCCTGTCTTTTCCACATACTTCATGGCAAACTGAGTGACAGTCTCACCATGTTGTCCTTTGGTAAGGGGTAGATATTCCACCATGGGCCTGTCTGAAATAACAACTCCTGCCGCATGAGTTGAGGCATGACGCGGTAGACCTTCAAGTGCCTGCGCTATGTTAAGGAGTTCTCCTATTTTCGGATCTTTTTTTTCAAGTTGCTCGAGTTCGGGCTCTATCTTGAGGGCCTTTTCAAGGGTAATATTGAGCTGATCAGGCACCAGTTTGGCTATGTGGTCTACTTCCTGATAAGGTATTCCAAGGGCCCTGCCAACGTCTCTGATTACCGCCTTAGCCTTCATCTGGCCGAACGTGATTATCTGGGCTACAAAATCCTCACCCCCATACTTTTCCGTAACATAGTGAATGACCTCATCCCTGCGATTCATACAGAAATCTATGTCTATATCAGGCAGAGATTCTCGCTCAACATTCAAAAACCTCTCAAAAAAGAGGCCATACTTTACCGGATCGATTTCTGTAATCCTCATGGCATAGGCCACCAGAGAGCCTGCTGCAGACCCTCTGCCGGGTCCAACTGGTATGGACTGAGATTTTGCCCAATTAATAAAATCGGCAACTATGAGAAAATAAGAAGCAAACCCCCTTTCCTTGATGACCGATATCTCGGTCTCCAATCTTTCCTTGTATTGGGCATATTCTTCTTTATGGATTTCATCTTCCTGAAAACGCTCCTCAAGCCCTTTTCTGGCAGAGGCCTCAAAAAGTCCGCTATAGGTCTCGCCTTTCTTGATCGGATAAAGCGGAAAGTGCCGCCTTCCAAGTTCCATCTCCACATTGCACTTGTCGGCTATCTCACATGTCATGGACAAGGCATCAGGATAATCTCTAAACCTCTCGACCATCTCCTCTGGGGACGTAAAATAAAGTTTATCGGTGGAAAATCGCATCCTGTTGGTGTCATTAACCGTTTTGTTAGTCTGTATACACAGCAGAACATCATGGGCCCTGGCATCTTCAGGATCCAGATAGTGACAATCATTAGTGGCGACCACAGGAAGCCCCAGTTCTTTACCAAGTGTCACCAGCCCCTGGTTTACGACTGTCTGCTCGGCTATATCATTTTCCTGTATCTCGAGGTAGAAACGGTTGTCAAATATGCCTGCATAGGTCTCTGCAAGGGTCTTTGCGCCCTTTATGTCATCGTTGAGAATGGCAGCCGGGATCTGACCGTGGAGACAGGCAGAGAGCGCTATTAGACCCTGATTTAAATTTTCCAGAAGCTCAAGATCCAGCCGGGGCTTATAAAAAAAACCTTCAAAGTGAGCAGTGCTAACAAGTTTTAGAAGATTCTTGTATCCAGTATTATTTTGTGCCAGCAAGACAAGATGAAATGCGGCTTCTCTTGAGCTGCGGGCACTTCTGTCCTTACGTCCCTTGGGCGCAACATAGACCTCGCATCCGATAACTGGCTTTATGTTATGCCTGAGCGCCTCTTCATAAAATCTGAGCACTCCATACATATTACCATGATCCGTTATTGCTACTGCCTTGTAGCCATATTCCCTGGCTTTGGGGAAAAGGTCCTTCAGCCTGATGGCACCGTCAAGCAGGCTGTATTCCGTATGAAGGTGGAGGTGAGTAAAAGGATGGGGTGATTTGTTGATTTGTTGATTTGTTGATTGCATAGATCTTATCTGCTCCGCACTGTCTTCCTTATTCCCATTCGATGGTAGCAGGCGGCTTCGAACTTATATCATAGCATACACGATTTACCCCGCGCACTTCGTTGATAATCCTGTTTGATATCTTGGCAAGCAGATCCGACGGCAGCCTCGTCCAGTCTGCAGTCATGGCGTCAAGGCTGTCCACAACCCTTATGGCCACAACATTGTCATAGGTACGCTCGTCTCCCATAACACCTACCGTCCTGATCGGAAGCAGCACTGCAAATGCCTGCCATACCTTACGATACCAGCCACTGGATTTCATGATCTCGAGTACAATGGCATCCGCCTCTCTCAGCACATGCAGACGTTCGGCAGTTACCTCTCCCAGGATTCTTATGGCCAATCCAGGGCCGGGAAAAGGGTGGCGAAAAACCAGATCTTCAGGCATACCGAGTTTCAAAGCAACCTTTCGGACTTCGTCTTTAAAAAGCTCTCTAAGCGGTTCTATAAGCTCAAGGTGCATGATATCCGGCAGCCCCCCCACATTATGGTGGCTCTTTATTGTGGAAGATGGGCCTTTAAAAGAAACGCTCTCTATAACGTCCGGATATAAGGTCCCCTGGGCAAGAAAGTGCACATCCCCGATTCGCCTTGCCTCCTCCTCAAAGACCCGGATGAATTCTTCTCCTATTATCTTCCGTTTTTTCTCAGGGTCTTCTATGCCTCCAAGCTTAATCAGAAAACGATTGCTTGCATCTACATAATGGACCTTTAGGTCCAACTGTTTCAAAAAGGCCAAAACCGTCTCTGCCTCATTTTTTCTCAGAAGCCCATTATTAACAAATATGCTTGTTAACTGATGACCCACCGCCCGGTTTATCATAAGGGCCGTTACCGTGGAATCCACTCCGCCTGAAAGGGCACATATCAACCTGCCGCTTCCCACCTTCGCCCTTATTTCCCTGGTGGCACCTTCCAAAAAGGAGTACATATCCCAGGTAGGCCGGCAGCCGCAGACCCTGAACAGGAAGTTTGCAAGCACATCCTTTCCAATCTCGGTATGGATCACCTCCGGATGAAACTGCACTCCGAAAAGAGGCAATCTCCGGTGCCGCATGGCTGCCACCGGGCATGTTTCACTGTGGGCTATACCAATAAAGTCCTTGGGCAAGGCCTCTATCCTGTCACCATGACTCATCCATACCTGATTTGTTACAGGATCCGTGGCAAGGCCGTAAAAAATGTCATCAGGATCGTCAATTGAGAGCCGGGCAGGACCGTATTCCCTGTGGTCACTGCGTTCCACCTTACCTTTGAGAAGGTGTGTGGTAAGTTGCATACCATAGCAAATGCCCAGAATCGGTATGCCGAGCTCAAACAATTCAGGAGAGACGGCCGGGGCCTGTTTATCATAAACACTAGCAGGTCCCCCGGACAGAATAATTCCATTTGGGCCTATCTCCCTTACCTTTTCCAATGGAATATTGTAAGGATATATTTCACAGTAGACCTTGGCCTCCCGGACTCGCCTTGCTATAAGCTGAGTGGTCTGGGAACCGAAATCAAGTACCAGTACTTTTTGTTCAATTATATCTATCATGGCTTCTTAAGCCTCCAGGCTTGACCATAACATCGACCTGACCCTTCGCCAAGCGGTGAAATGCCGAAATGAGAATGGCATTTTTCCTAAATGAATAGTAAAGGACATTACATTTGGGAAATGGATTAACCGGATGGCCAATGATTAGCCGGTTTAACCACTAAAATTCGTTTCAGGATTTTTTTTAAGGTCGTCCGTATGTTGTTGTTCGAGATTTTACAAGCCACCTTTTTATAATATAAACAATATATATCACATTTTACAGCTATTTGATGCCTTATAAAAATGAGAGAGAAAAGTGACACCATCCGAGTTTATGTCAAGCCTTAACAGTTTTGTCTGGGGTCCTGTAATGCTTGTCTTTCTGGTAGGTACAGGGATCTATCTCACTCTGCGTCTGCGCTTTATACAAATATTTCACCTCCTGAGGGCCCTTAAGCTTGTCTTTTCAAGACCTGAGAAAAATGATGCAGCAGGGGACATCAGCCCTTTTCAGGCATTGACTACGGCCCTTTCAGCCACCATCGGAACTGGCAATATCGCCGGAGTCGCCACGGCCATCTATCTTGGAGGCCCTGGTGCCGTTTTTTGGATGTGGGGATGCGCCTTTTTCGGTATGGCAACCAAGTATGCCGAGGCCGTGCTGGCAGTGAAATACAGGCGCATACTCCCTGACGGAACCATGCAAGGCGGTCCCATGCGCTATATAGCGGAAGGCTTAGGACGAAAATGGTTGGGATGGCTCTTTGCTCTGATGGGCAGCATCTCCGCTTTTGGTATCGGTAGCATGGTACAGTCCAATTCAGTGGCAGTGGCCCTTGGTGAGACCTGGGGAATCCCACCCCTGCTCACTGGAATTACACTGGCACTGATGACCGGGATAGTAATAATCGGAGGTATCCATCGCATAGGAAAGGTCACGGAGAAGCTTGTCCCATTCATGGGTATTATTTATGTATGCGGGGCACTCTTGATACTCGGACTGAACTTTGGCAAGATCCCAGGGGCGCTCAGCTTAATAATAGAACACGCCTTCAACCCCGCCTCTGCCACCGGCGGTTTTACCGGGGCGGCAGTGGCCGCCGCCATTCGTTTCGGTGTAGCCCGCGGGGTCTTCTCCAACGAGGCCGGCCTCGGAAGCGCAGCCATTGCCCATGCAGCCGCTAAGACTAACAGCCCTGTCCGCCAAGGCCTGATAGCCATGACGGCCGTATTCTTTGACACCATTATTGTCTGTTCAATGACGGCCCTGGTCATCCTTTCCACGGGAGCATGGACCAGCGGGGAGACCTCCAGTGCTCTGACATATAAAGCATTTGAAATGGGACTGCCCGGTCCGGGGGGACTCATTGTAACCCTTGGGCTCTCTGTTTTTGCATATTCCACCATGATAGGTTGGGCATATTATGGTGAAGAGTGCATTGAATACATAATGGGGTTGAAGGCCAGAACACCCTATCGTTACTGCTTCTGTCTTGTCATAGCCATTGGCGCATTTCAGAAGGTAAGCTTTGTGTGGGATTTTTCAGATACCATGAACGGTGCCATGGCTATCCCTAATCTCATCGGCCTACTGGGACTCTCCGGGGTTGTAGCAAAGATGACCCGTGAGGCCCTGACCGGAACTAAAATCCGAAATGTCTAGTATTAAATAATCAAGGATGCAGAGGCCCAAGGTCCTGAAACAAACAAAAACCATTGTAAAGCGGCGGGGTATGCCCCCCGATATATTCGCTCCGCTTACTATATCCCTGTTTTGTGGTGAAGTTTGTCTGATATCCGCTGGACCTTGTCCGACTTTACCATGGACGCAGCCTGGTCTGCAAAGCGCATAGCACCGGAAATATTGCCGTCTTTAAGATAGCTCTTGACCCTCTTTTCAATTCGGGCCGTGGCCCGATCTTCCTTAATATGGAAGGCCGGTGCCGCTATGAGTCTTTTGGACTCAAGGCTACCGCATTCAGGACACGGAGACGGCCTCTCACCCCTTTTAACAATCACTTCAAAGATAGTCCCGCACTTGGCGCATTCATAATCATATATCGGCATATTCATAATGCTCCCTGATCCAGGACTGATACTCTCCACTCCTGATCCGGCTGACCCATTCCTGGTTGTCAATATACCACTTGATGGTCTTATGGATCCCGGTTTCAAGGGACTCCCTGGGGACCCAGCCCAATTCCCTTTTCAATTTAGTAAAATCTATGGCATATCTGCGGTCATGACCAGGCCGGTCTTTGACGAATGATATCAATTCCCTTCTCGACTTATTGTTTTTCAGTTTTTCAAAACCATCCAAAATATCACAAATCATCTCTATAAGGTTGATATTTTCCACCTCGTTGTTGCCACCAATGTTGTACATACTGCCCCTTTCCCCATTCTGGATTAATTCCCATATGGCAACACAGTGATCCTTTACATAGAGCCAATCTCGGACATACCTGCCGTCTCCGTAAACCGGCAGGACCTTTCCCTCCATGGCATTGAGAATAATCAGCGGGATCAGTTTCTCGGGAAATTGATAAGGGCCATAATTATTTGAACAGTTAGAAATAATGACGGGCAAACCATATGTCTTGTAATAGGCCCTCACCAAATGGTCCGAAGCGGCCTTTGAGGCGGAATAAGGACTGTTCGGCCTGTAGGGCGTATCCTCTGTAAAAACCCCGTCCTTTCCAAGACTTCCAAATACCTCGTCGGTGCTGATATGATAAAAAAGCTGCAGCTGATCCTGTTTAGACTTAGCCGACTCCAATAAATTGAACGTACCTACGATATTGGTCTGAATAAATGAATCAGGCCTGACAATGGACCTGTCTACATGGGATTCAGCAGCAAAATGGCAGATGGTGTCTATCTCATAGTCATCAAATATTCTTTTAATAACATGACGGTCACATATATCGGCTTTAACAAAAATATAGCGCTCCGGGAAATCTCTTTCAATATCAAACAGGTTCTCAGGATTTCCCGCATAAGTTAATTTATCTACATTTATCACCCGCCCGGAAAAATCCGACTCTTTCAACAGATATCTGATAAAATTTGTTCCGATAAAACCGCAACCGCCTGTCACCAAAATATTTTTCATGGTATTGTCTTGATTGCCTCATTCAGCAGTTGTTCCTGAAAATTAGAGACGAATTGGTTAACATCATGGAACCAATTTATCATTAAATTATTGCCTGTCTTTTTGAGCCGCCGGTTTTCCAGGATTGAATTTCTCGGTCTTAGTGCCGGAGTGGGATATTCCTCACTTGTGCAAGGAGTTAATGAATTTTGAACTCCCATTTCAAGAAGAAAATGACCGGCCAGTTCATACCACGTACAATATCCTTCACCGGCCGCATGATAAATTCCGCGGCCCTTCTTTTCTATAAGTGCGGAGATCTGGAGTGCCAGCCGGTAGGACCAAGTAGGCGAACCAAACTGGTCATTCACGACCTTCAGCTTTTTATCAGGATTTTTAAGGGCCGTTCTCAGTATAGTCTTGAGAAAATTCCGGCCATGAATGCCGTACAACCAAGCTGTCCGAAGTATTATGTGTTGATCTGTGGTCTGCATTACAGCCAATTCACCTTCGAGCTTCGTCTTCCCATAATAGGAGAGAGGTCCCGGTTCATCTTCTTCCACATAGCCCTCGGGTGGCTTTTTCCGGCCGTCAAAGACATAATCAGATGAGATATGGATCAATTGACCGCCGTATTTCGCGGCCCATGACGCCAGGTTTCTCGGCCCTTCAGCATTGACCTTCCAGGCCAGTTCCCTTTCTGTCTCACAGGCATCCACGTTGGTATATGCCGCACAGTTGAGTATGACATCAGGGACGTAGTTTCCTATTACCTTATCCACATCTGAGGAATTTGTAATATCCAGTTCATTTAGAGTCAGGGCAAAAACTTCATGCGGTCCTTGAAGAACTTGTGCGCAATCAGTGCCCAACTGTCCATCACCGCCACATATAAGGATCTTCATAACTTATCAACCTAATACTTCAGAATACCCCAAACCATAAAAAACCATTTAAAAGGTCTTTAATAGTTCCGGATTTTTGTTGAAATTTCATATCCCGGCATGCCTTTTTCTTGCTGCTAAAAAATTTATTAAAAAGACTATTAGAGAGCCTAAAACAGCCAGACAAAGAGCCTGCATTACCTCTGTACTCCATTGATTCGGCAAAATATTAACATGGTCTGTAGCAATAACATTTCCTTGCATGTCCGTGATGCTCCGCAGTGATTTTTTCCAAGGCCAGACCTTTCTTAAGGCACCCAACATAAAGCCGGTTAATACGGCTATAGTAAAATTATAGTATTTATTCAAAAACCAATTAAGAAAACGAACAAAGGAAATTAATCCTACTGATGCGCCGGCAGCAACTATAAAGAGTGTTAAAAAATCACGATTATTAACGGCTTCAAGCAAATAATGGTATTTACCCAGCAAGACAAGGATAAATGCCCCTGATATTCCAGGCAGGATCATTGCACATACGGCAACGGCCCCACTCATAAATAAAAACCACCTGGTGTCGGGTGTTGATAAAGGCACCAAACCAACCAGGTAATAAGTAAAGGCCGCTCCCAATCCTATACAGGCAAAGATGGATGGACTATATTCTTTAAGATGCCGGCTTACAGTAAATAAAGAAGCAACTATAAGACCAAAGAAAAAGGACCATATCAGTATCGGTCTGTTTTGAAGAAGCCAGCTCAGGACCCTGGCAAGACTGAATATGGCCATTAAAATACCTGAGCCGACAGCCACAAGAAATCGCCATGAGACATAATTAAAGGCATCACCCAATTTTAAAGAAAAAAGCAATTTAAAAAAGACCAGATCAAAAGACCTGATAGATTCTATCAATTCTTTATAAATCCCCAGGATAAAGGCCATAGTACCGCCCGAAACCCCCGGAACCACGTCTGAAGCACCCATACAAAAGCCCTTGATTGCTAATACAAGATAAGCCTTGCATGATATATAAGATCGAGCGGGACCTTTCATAACCGTTTCACTTTCCGGGCATTTATTATTGCTGATATACGCAAACTGACTGAAACAAAACGCCGTTTCATTATAGCTAATTAGCGATTTTTAAAGTTTTTTTCAAGAACGGACCGCTCTCATATATATCCAACTTATTGATATTATTGATGATTATAAAATCATTAAAAATCCGGGATCAGGTTCTTGCCCCCGGATTAACCTAAACAGACTGATTATACAGTAAGCGGTATTATATGCGTAATTATTTCTGTCTTTAGCTGAGCATTTCTTATAAGCCCGTCTCGGTTTTGAAATAAATCACATGAGGTTCTATTGAACGTTCAGCAGATATCTAAAACTGCTGGAATTTTCATATGGCTCTTTACCTATTATGATAGGGTGTTAAATTATGCCGCTCGGGCTTAATAAAAAATTAGGAATTTTAGATCCCAATTGGAAGGAATCCATGGAGGCTAATTATAACATCCTGGTGATTGACAATGACTCCTTCATTCAGGATGCCTGTCGGCAAACCCTTACTAAACATGGTCATAACGTTGTCCAGGCAAAAAGTGGTCATGAAGGCCTCGCCCTGCTCAACAACTGGTCATTTGATCTTATTCTCCTCGAGATGAATATGCCCGGTGAAGACGGACTGCTTGTCCTGGCCAAAATCAAGGATTTGGAGCCTGAGACCATTGTTGTTATGATCTCGGAGAACGGCTCTATTGAAACCGCTGTTCAGGCCGTCAAGCTTGGGGCTTTTGACTTTATGGCCAAGCCCTTTACTCGAGATGAATTACTTAAACGAATCGGCCAGGTACAGAGAAACCGTCGATTAAACATTGAAAAACTCTATCTGAAGCAAAGTCGCAACCAAAAGATAGAAAGCGCCCAAATCATCAGTAACAGCCCTGCCATTGAAAAAATCAAAGAGATGATAGCTATGGTAGCCCCCACGGAGACCACCGTGTTGCTTCAGGGTGAAAGTGGCACAGGCAAGGGACTTGCAGCCCGCAGAATCCACGAAATGAGTCAGCGAAAGGCAGGTCCTTTTGTATCAGTCGATTGCGGCTCCCTGGTGAGCTCCATATTTGAAAGTGAACTTTTCGGCCATATAAAGGGGTCTTTTACAGGTGCAGACAAAACCCAGTATGGAAAATTTGAGATGGCACAGAAAGGGACCTTATTCTTTGATGAGATATCCAATATAAGCCTGGAAATCCAAGCAAAACTTTTGAAGGCGGTAGAGGAAAAAACCATATCCAAGGTAGGAGACCATAAGGTCGTCAATGCCGATGTTCGCCTTATATCAGCCACAAATCAGGATCTTCAAAAGGCCGTCGCCCGTGGACTCTTTCGTAAAGACCTGTTCTTCAGACTAAATGTAGTATCTATACATATACCCCCTTTACGGGAGCGTAAAGAGGATATCCCGCTACTGCTGCAACACTTCCTGAACAGATTTGGCAGTAGAGAAGGGAAAGTGATTGAGGGCCTGTCTCCAAATGCCATGAAGGCACTCACGGAATATCATTGGCCGGGCAACGTCCGAGAATTGGAAAATACGGTAGAGCGGCTTGTGGTCTTTGCAAGAGATAAGATTATTACCACGCAGGATCTTGCATACTCAAATACCGTATTATCGAGTTTGCCCGTGAAAGACCCGCTTTGTCTTGAGGAAATGGAACGTCTACACATTATGAAAGTAGTCGAACTAACAGAGGGAAATAAAACCCGTGCTGCCCGATTGCTTGGTATTGACCGCAAAACACTCAGAATGAAAATAAAAAAACATCAGATTCCGGAGAATTCAAATCAGAATTGCTAAAAAACTTTTGCCTTTTTAGAATAATTTCAAGACCTTTATATCTAAAAATAAATGGGAAAAGGACCTCCCTACAAGTGGAGCAAATCGCTCCAGTCCGGGTAAGATATCCCCGCTCTCTTACCGGTCTTTTTTGATTATCCCGGCCCTTCTCATCCAAACTACCCAATTTTATATATAAAATTCAGTTAGATAATCGGTGATTGTTTCTCATGTGACAGGAACTGCCGTTATGGTACAGAGATTGCTCTGTTTTAGATTTCTAATCTAAAAGACTTCTTTTTATGCCATTTAAAATAATGGGAAATCGTAATTTCTATATTTTTATGTAGTATCAGCTCTTTAGCCCTGTTTGAAATAACGTCTTCAGTATAGTCTCAGTGGGATAGTTCAAGGGAGGATACAATCGCTGGATTTATGAAACCGACAAAGGTCAGTGGGCAATTAGAGAATGAGGCTATCGAAGCCATGTTGGTCGAAGGAAGGGTGTTTCGGCCCCGACCTCAGTTGGTTGCGGATGCTGTTCTGAGCCCCGATGAGTATGAGGAGGCGGTGAAACAGGGCCGATCTGATCTTGAAGGATTCTGGGAAAAAGCCGCAGAAGAATTAGACTGGTTTAAAAAATGGGATACGGTACTTGACCGCTCCGATGCACCTTTTTTTAAATGGTATGCAGGGGGCAAGACCAATATCGCCTATAATGCGCTTGACCGTCATATAAAGACACATCGCAAGAACAAGGTGGCTATAATCTTTGAGTCCGAGAGCGGCGGACGTGAGCGTATGACTTATTATGATTTGTACCGAGCTGCCAACAAGTTTGCCAATGTCCTTAAATCTTTGGGAATAAGGAAGGGAGACCGTGTAATTATATATCTCCCCAATATCCCGGAAATAGCTATTGCCATGCTAGGATGCGCCAAGATTGGAGCAATACACAGTGTTGTCTATGCGGGTTTCAGTGCCCTCGCCCTTCGAGAACGGATCAACCACACAGAGGCAAGGCTTGTAATAACTGTTAACGGATTTCATAGAAACGGCGAAGTAATAAAACTTAAGGAGGCTGTAGACGAGGCCATGACGGCGTCGCCTACGGTAGAGACTGTAGTGGTGGTCCGGCGGGCGGGTATAGAGACCGACATGGGTGACGGCCGCTATCTCTGGTTCCATGATTTGATGGATGGGGAATCTGCAGAATTTAAGACCGTGGAGATGGATGCCAATGATCCGCTTTATATACTTTATACCTCGGGCACAACCGGCAAGCCGAAGGGAGTGGTACATTGCCACGGCGGCTATGGAGTGGGGATCAATCGTACATTGAAATGGGTGTTCGACATAAAGGAAACCGATATCTTCTGGTGTGCAGCCGATCTCGGATGGGTAACCGGACATAGCTACGTTGTCTACGGCCCACTTATCGTTGGTACCACTACCGTCATGTACGAGGGACATTTGCTGTTTCCAGGACCGGATCGCATGTGGAGGATCATCGAGAAGTACGGCGTCAATATCCTTTATACAACACCAACTACCATCAGGATTCTCATGAGATTCGGGGCTCAGTATCCAAAAAAGCATGATCTGTCAACCCTGCGGCTACTGGGTACGGTGGGTGAACCGATCAACCCTGAGGCCTGGGTGTGGTACTATGAAAACATAGGACGACAGGAATGCCCCGTCATCGATACTTGGTGGCAAACAGAGACCGGCATGTTTATGGTAGCCCCGACACCATGTAACGAGTTAAAGCCCGGTTCGGCATTTAAGCCGCTCCCCGGTGTTCATGTAGATGTAGTAGATGCCAACGGCGATTACGTGGATCCCGGCAAGGGGGGTCATGTGGTGGTCAAGGAGCCGTGGCCTGCTATGCTCACAACACTCTATAAAGACCCTGAGAAATACAAAGAGATCTATTGGTCAAAATTCCCCGGGATGTATCTGGCCGGCGATATTGCCACTAAGGACACAGACGGCTTTATCTGGTTTCTGGGACGGTCTGATGACGTTCTCAAAATCGCAGGTCATCGAATCGGCACCATAGAGGTGGAAAAGGCTGTAACCGGTCACAAACATGTTGCTGAGGCAGCTTGCATAGGCGTACCTGATAAGGTACGTGGAGAGGTCGCCAAGATCTTTGTCATCTTAAAAAAAGGCGTCGAAAAGGACGAAGACAGCTTGGTAAATGAGTTGAAGGCCCACGTGCGAAAGGTCTTGGGACCCGTTGTGCTCATCCGCGAGATCGAATTTAAAGACAAACTGCCGAAAACAAGGTGCGGCAAGATCATGCGCCGTGTACTGAAAGCGCGGGAGTTAGGATTAAAGGAGGGAGATCTGTCAACACTCGAGGATTAACCTCATAAAAATAAAGGATAGAGGAGGATTTTTTAATGAAGTGGTTTTTTTCGCCTTGCCGGGCGACAATATTTGTGTCTAGCTTATTCTTCGTTTGTTTAAGCGGAGGAGTCGGTACATTGGCTTATGGAGAATCTGTTGAAGACCTGAAGACGCAGATGAAGACAATGCAGGACCAGATGATACAGATGCAAAAAAATATGCAGGCCCTTCAGAATCGTATCAATCAGCTTGAAACAGCTCCACCGGCACCACAGGTTGTGGCCGCTCCTGAAATTCCAGCCCTGACGGCCGATGAGGTAACCGCCCTTAAAAACCTTACGACATTTGGCAATGTATGGTCAAAGTACAACATGAAGCTCTATGGAAAAGTCAAGGTCGACTTTAATTACGATACGGCCGAATTTAAAAATTACAATGACTTTATAGGTTGTGTGGCCAAGGAGAGTGATTATGAAAACGACTCTACCGACTTTAATCCCCGTGATACCCGGTTGGGATTCAAAGCAAGTCACAAGTGGGACGAATGGTCGGCCATGGCCCACATAGAGACTGATTTCTACGGCGACAACTCAGGCAACAACCTTATTCCACGTATGCGTCTAGGCTATATTAATGTCGGCTATGAAAAGACTCATACAAGCATGCTGGTCGGCCAGGACTGGATACCGGTCTCACAGCTCAATCCATCGACCGTTGACTTCGGTATTCTGACCGCTGCGGGGAACCTGTGGTGGCGTGTCCCGCAGATTACAGTGAGGCAAGAACTGGGAGATTTCCAGGTATTGGCATCGGTAATGAAACACCGACGTACGGATACTGAAAACGAGGACCGTATGCCGTGGCTTCTCACCCGGATACAGTACTCTGATGAAATTCTCGGCAAAGGCGGACTTGTAGCCCTTGGCGGAGGTTACCGAAATGCAGACTATGGGCAGGATAGTTCTGATAACGCCGACCGCTGGCTGATTTGCGGGGAATTAAAGTACGTCACAGGCCCCTTTACCTTAAAGGGTGAGATCTGGACCGGTGAGGGCATCGGGCGCAACTTCCTTCGCTATGATCTGGATATGGCGTACGATAATGATAAGGCTGAGTATGGTGAACCTGCATCAGCCTATGGCGGATGGGCAGATCTTACTTATGCATTCAATGACAAGACCACTATGGCAGTAGGTTATGGCTTTGACAATCCTAATAACGGCGACATAGGAGACTACACTAATGACCGTCGGTTTACGCGTAACGAACAGTATTTCATCAATACCTGGTATTCACTCTCTGAACCACTTAAGGTAGGTGCTGAATATATTTTCATCGAGACCGAGCGGCATAGGCAAATACATTCAGGAAACCGCTTTACGGTCTCCATGCAGTATGTCTTCTAAGAGGTATAAAAGTGGTACTGGATATTTCATATAGGCCATCATGTGCTATCATTCGCGCTATATGTCGCCATATATGAAATATCCACAGGTAATAGAAACTTCTTGAAGGAGGTTTAATAGTATTACAGAAATTACCTATTTGAAAAATCGATGGCGAAAAATAATTACTTATTAATATTCTGGCATCATTCATTTTAAGGTTAATACTTTTTAGTCGTTTTGATCAAAGCGAAAATTCTTTAAGTATTGGTTTATAACATCTGTGTTGGTTTCACTATTTGCAATGACGACGAAAGATGTCAGCTACCTACATGAAGAAATGCCAATGTTTTATTAAAATATTTTGCATGCGAAAAACGTTTAGTCGTAAAATTATAAAAGCATTTAAGGAGTTTGATCTATGGCAAAAAAAGCATCTGTAAAGACATCAGCATCAGAAATCGCTGTCCACTGGAAAGAGGAAGATTATTATAATCCTCCCATAAAATTTATTGCTCAGGCAAACCTGACCGACGAAGGTGTATATGACCGGTTCAGCCTTGACAACTTCCCTGAATGTTTCAAGGAATATGCTGATTTACTGGACTGGTACAAGTACTGGCATACAACACTTGATACAAGTGACGCGCCCTGCTGGAAGTGGTTCGTGGGCGGGAAGATAAACGCTTGTTATAACTGTGTAGACAGGCATCTTGAAAAGAACAAGAATAAGACTGCAATCCACTGGGTACCTGAACCTGAAAACGAACGAATTGAGCACCTTACGTATCAGGACCTATATGGAAGGATCAACGAGTTTGCCTCTCTGCTTCGTGACTTTGCGGGTCTAAAGGCAGGCGACAGGGTGACGCTTCACCTGCCCATGGTGGCGGAACTCCCCATAACCATGCTTGCGTGCGCCAGACTCGGCGTTATTCACTCTGAGGTCTTTGGAGGTTTCAGCGGCCACGCATGCGCAGACAGAATCGTTGACTCCGGAAGTAATGTGCTCATAACCATTGACGGTTATTACCGGGGAGGCAAGCTCCTTGACCATAAAGCAAACGCAGACATAGCTGTAGCCAAGGCGGAAAAGGAAGGCCAGACCGTTGATAAGGTCTTAATATGGCAGCGCTATCCCGGGAAAAACTCGAGTCCTACGCCTATGGTAGAAGGTCGTGATTTCATTGTAAATGATCTAATCAAGGAGTATCGAGGCAAAAGGGTGGATCCGGTACCCATGCCTGCTGAAGCCCCCCTGTTCCTGATGTATACGAGTGGAACCACTGGAAAACCCAAGGGATGCCAGCACAGCACAGGAGGATACCTTGCTTATGTGACTGGGACCTCAAAATATATCCAGGATATCCATCCGGAGGATGTTTACTGGTGTATGGCCGATATCGGCTGGATCACAGGACATTCATATATTGTTTACGGCCCATTGGCCCTTTGCGCATCTTCTGTAATTTTTGAAGGTGTGCCCACTTATCCTGACGCGGGACGGGCGTGGAGGATAGCGGAAGAATTGGATGTAAATATCTTCCATACTGCACCAACCGCAATACGGGCACTCAGAAAAATCGGTCCTGATGAACCTGCTAAGTACAATTATCACTTTAAACACATGACCACTGTCGGAGAACCTATCGAGCCGGAGGTATGGAAATGGTACTATAATGTAGTCGGGAAGGGTGAGGCAGTAATAGTTGATACTTGGTGGCAGACGGAGAACGGCGGTTTTCTCTGCAGTACCGTGCCTGCGATTAGGCCCATGAAGCCCGGCAGTGCAGGTCCTGGTGTACCTGGTATTCATCCGATAATCTACGATGATGATGGAAACGTAGTACGTGCAGGAGCTGGAAAGGCAGGTAATATCTGTATACAGAATCCCTGGCCGGGCCAGTTCCAGACTATATGGGGAGATCGTGATAGATTTGTATCCACGTATTTTGCAAGATACTGCAAAAACAAAAATAGTAAGGACTGGCGTGATTGGCCTTACCTTGCCGGTGATGCGGCGGTGTTGTCCGAAGACGGATACTATCGCATCCTCGGAAGAATTGATGACGTAATCAATGTATCCGGACACCGGCTTGGGACCAAGGAACTTGAGTCCGCTTCTCTTGATGTCCCTGAAGTGGCGGAAGCGGCGGTTGTTCCTGTAGTTGACGAAATAAAGGGAATGGTCCCTGATCTCTATGTATCTCTGAAACCGGGATACGATCCCAGCCCTGAGTTGGTTGCCAAGATCTCACAGAGTATCTGTGATTCCATCGGCAAAATCGCAAGGCCGAGAAAGGTCTGGATTGTACCGGATATGCCGAAAACACGTTCCGGTAAAATAATGCGCAGGATACTGTCAGCCATATCCAACGATAGGGATGTAGGTGATACCACTACGTTGGCGAATCCTGATATCGTCACTGAAATCCAAAAGATGTCGCAGGAGATGATAGATGACCTTAAAAAGAGCAAAAAAGAACTGATGAAGTAACAACTCATTCTATATTAGAGCATCTTTAGGAGGTAGATAAATATGACGGCTCAAATTACAAAAGAACCAGCACAGGCCTGGATAACTACCTTTGCGGGTACTGCCATCAACCTGTGTCTTGGTATATTATATGCCTGGAGCATATGGAAATCGAGCCTGGTTGATGTGGATAAAGCTGGTCAAGTCATCGAAGAAGGTATAAATGCGGGTTGGACCTATCTTACCAACGCCCAGGCTGCAACACCGTTTTCTTTATGTGTTATCATCTTTGCCTTGCTGATGATCCCCGGGGGCCGCATACAAGATAAATTCGGCCCCAAGGTGGGTGCAACCGTGGGTGGACTTTTCCTTGCCGCCGGCTGCATAATTGCCGGATTGATGAAGAGTTATGCCGGGCTGGTTTTGGGTTTCGGCATACTTGGGGGCATTGGCATGGGTATTGGTTATGCCGCCCCCACCCCTGCGGCCCTCAAGTGGTTTGGTCCACACAGAAGAGGTCTTGTCGCAGGACTTGTGGTAGGCGGCTACGGAGGAGCGGCCCTCTATATCAGCCCTCTGGCTCAATATCTGATTGACCATTACGGCATAACAGGAAGCTTTGTCGGTCTGGGAATACTGTTCGCACTGGTGGTAATCATAGCGGGTCAGCTCCTGCTGACGCCTCCGGAAGGATATGTGCCTCCAGGGCCTAAAGTCGCGGCAACCGCCAAGCAGATAGCGGCTTCGACCAAGCATAATTGGAATACCTCTGAGATGATCAAGACCTGGCAGTTCTATGCCCTGGTATTCTTGTTCATGCTCACTACACAGTCAGGGCTTTTGATCATTGCAAACGCCAACAGCCTGATGATCAAGGCAGGCCAAAACATACCATTTCTTGCGGCAAATGCCTGGATCCTTGTCTCATTTGGAGGTCTTGTCAATGCTGCCGGACGAGTCGGTACCGGTTCTTATTCTGACAAGATCGGGCGTGTGAATGCGTATACAATAAACTGCGCCATATCTGCCCTCTGTCTGTTTTCATTACCATTTGTAATTTCTACACAGAATGTACTGCTTCTGTTTGTGGTCGTTGGTATCGCATACTGGCAGTATGGCGGTGGTCTTGCCCTGTTGCCATCCTTTACTGCTGACTTCTATGGGCCCAAGAACCTTGGATTTAACTATGGTCTGGTATTTCTGGGCTGGGGGTTAGGCTTTTTCATGGCACGGCTGGGTGGTACGATTGAAGACATAACAGGCAGTCTGAAGTATGCTTTTTATATCTCAGGAAGCTTGCTGATTCTTGGGGTTCTACTCGCGCGTATCACCACAAGGCCTAAATACCCCGGAGAAGAATAGCAGAAAATATGATATCTTTACCACAAGTCACTAGAAATGAAATTTGAAATTGGAACAAATAATAACATGTAGATTTATTACCTGATTTCAAATTTCCAGTTTCCAGTTTCGGCAAAAAAAGGCGCATGTTATAATATATGCGCTTTTTTTTGTAAGGAGATAACCTATGAGTGCTGATTGCCTGGATATTCTAAATCCCAAACGTTGCTGCCTCATGGTCATTGATCTTCAGGAAAACCTCATGAAGGCCATTCATAAAGCAGACAGGGTGATAGCCAATACCGCTCTTATGATACACTGTGCCAAGGTTATGGAGATACCTGTTGTAGCAACGACACAATACAAAAAGGGCCTCGGTCCGTTTGTCCCTGAACTTGCCGAGTTGCTTGAGGATAACACCTGTATAGACAAAATCGAGTTCAATTCACTTGCGAATTACAACGTGAAACAGGTCGTATTCAACCTGTCTGCCGCTGTTGATACTCTTATTATGGTAGGCGTAGAGGCTCATATATGCGTCTATCAGACTGCCGTTTGTGCAATAAAAATGGGATACAGGCCCTGGATAGTGGCTGATGCGATATCATCCAGGAAAGGAAGAAATGCCAAATCGGCTCTGGGCCGGATGGAAACCATTGGAGCATCTGTAGGACCGGCGGAAATGGCGGTTTACGAGCTGCTGGGGAAGGCGGGCTCTCCAGTGTTCAGGGCCATGTTGCCGCACCTAAGGTGAGTTGAACTGTGATTCCGATCAAAACGTCCCTGGTGCATGACTCAAAATTTTCATGGAATTCAGGAGCACCCTTTGTGCCTCGTTGCCTGGAATTATGAATCATATTTTCCCATGGACACTGACCGCTCTTAGTATAATAGGGGCAATACTGAACATAAGAAAAAAACGTTCTGGTTTTGCTGTCTATACAATGGCGAACATAGGGTGGATAATCGTGAATATCTATCACGGTATTTATGCCCAGGCCGCCCTTTTTATAGTCTTCACCGGGCTTTCTATCTGGGGATGGATAGAGTGGAGTCGCAAAAAGTGGAGCAGACATGGCGGCATCCTTTGAAACTTTTGAACACGGCGCTGATATAGGCATTAGGGGTAGAGGCAAGACCTTGTCAGAGGCCTTTGAAAATGGTGCCAAGACAATGTTTTCTCTTTTTGTGGAAGACCTTGACACCATCATACCTCGGAAATCAGTTACAATTTCGTGTGAGTCCTTTGATATCGAGGGTCTATTTGTTGCATGGCTCAATTCCCTTTTGGCTGAATCCGATATACAAAGGCTGATATTCAGCGACTTCAAAGTCAGAATACAGGACCTTAGTCTTATGGGAACGGCAATGGGAGAACCGTTTGATTTATCAAGGCATCAACGAGGAGTAGAAGTTAAAGGAGCAACCTTTACAGAACTCGTAGTCAGGCAAGATGATGAAGGCTGGATTGCCCAGTGTGTTGTAGATGTATAGATTAACATTATTATTATTTAAATAGACCATGGAGATTAAACAGCTAAAACGCCTGGAAGAATATCAGTGGGAAATTCCCATGGATAAGGATATGAGAGTCCCCGGCCTTATCTTTGCCAGTGAAGATCTGATTTCCGAAATGGATGAAAAGGTGCGCCAACAGCTCAGCAATGTTGCCTCGCTGCCCGGGATTGTCAAGGCTGCCATTGCCATGCCCGATGCCCACTGGGGCTATGGTTTTCCCATAGGAGGAGTAGCGGCATTTGATCCGGACGACGGCGGTATTATATCGGTAGGCGGAGTCGGCTATGATATTTCCTGCGGGGTCAGGAACCTGCAGACCGGTCTCATGCGAGACGAGATCCTGCCCGTCCTTGAGCCGCTGATAGATCGACTCTTCAAGGTTGTCCCATCTGGTATGGGTTCTGAAGGTAAGATCAGGCTGTCACCTGACGAACTGGATGAGGTTCTCACAGGAGGTGCGCAGTGGGCCGTAGGACGGGGTTATGGACTACCAGAAGATCTTGCCCACACGGAAGAACAGGGAAGACTGGAAGGGGCTGATCCGTCTTGTGTCTCGGATGTCGCTAAACTCCGACAGTATCGACAGGTGGGGACCCTTGGTTCAGGAAACCATTATCTGGAGATACAGTGCGTAGAAAGGATCTTTCATCAGCCCTCCGCCAAGGCCCTGGGTTTAAAACAGGGAGACATAATAGTGGCAATCCACTGCGGCTCCAGGGCACTGGGCCATCAGATCGGAACCGATTATCTTCAGGTACTTGGTCAGGCCGGCAAGAAGTATCATATTCCAATCAGAGAACGGGAGCTTGTGTGCGCTCCAATAAAATCTCCTGAAGGACAAAGATATTATAAGGCCATGGCCTGTGGAGTGAACTGTGCACTGGCGAACCGGCAGGTAATTACTCATCTGATCCGTCAGGTCTTTCAAGGAATATGTCCAAGAGCGAATTTGAAAAACCTTTATGATGTCAGCCATAATACATGCAAAATAGAAAATCACAAAATAAACAGCAGGGTGAAACGCCTTTTTGTCCACCGAAAGGGCGCTACCAGGGCTTTTGGTCCCGGCAGACCTGAATTGCCTGAGGCATTCAAAGATATCGGTCAACCCGTTCTGGTAGGTGGAACTATGGGGACCTGTTCCTATATTCTGGTAGGCCGGGAAACAGGAGAAGCCATGGCCTGGGGTTCCGCCTGCCACGGCGCAGGCCGTTCAATGAGTCGAAGAGCCGCGCTGAAGCGCTGGAAAGGCCGGAAGATAATCGCCGAACTGGCCCAAAAAGGTATACTCATAAGGGCAGCGAGCTACAGGGGTGCGGCTGAAGAGGCGCCCGAAGCATATAAGGACGTCACCGGGGTAGTGGATTCCACGCACATGGCAGGACTTGCAAGAAAGGTAGCGATGTTGAGACCTCTGGCCTGCATCAAGGGTTGATTCCCTTTAAAAGTGCTCATCGTAACTCGCAATGGCTGGGAAAGTGAAGCAGACCAGAATAATCAGTTACGGCGGATGTTGCAGTTAATTTGTCTCTGGCAAGAGGCCAATCTTTTCTGCATCCCATAGAATAGAGAAGCTGAAAAACATGCAGTCTATTATGGCGGAATGACCTCTGAGAACCGTGAAGATAGAGCCTCCACATCCTTACGAACTGTTTCCCCATCATTCTTCTGACTTGCAAGGCATTTGCCTCAAACCGCTCTATCCAGTGCCCCAAAGTCAAGTCATAATGCAAACGGAGGTCTTCCAAGTCTGAAAAATCCAAACCCACATCTTGTGCAGCCTCAACAGTCTCACCAAGTGCAGGTATGTAACCATTTGGGAATATGTATTTTTTCAACCATGGATCCAAAGGCTCAGGCTTCAGGCGTGCAATAGTATGCAACAATAGTATACCTTTTGGACGAAGTAATTTCGCCACTTTTTCAAAAAAAATCTGGATATTCTCCTTCCCGACGTGCTCAAACATACCAATGGATACTATACGGTCATAGATTCCATTCTCCTCATCCGGGATCTCACGGTAGTCCTGAAGCCGAATCTCTGCTTCGTCAGACAACCCCTCTTTTTCTATACGCCTGCATCCGAGTTCATACTGATTCTCAGCAAGGGTCAGTCCTACAGCTTTTACACCATAAGATCTTGCTGCCTCCGCCACCAGGCTCCCCCAGCCACACCCGATATCGAGCAACCTCTGTCCGGGTTTGAGCCTGAGTTTTTTAAGCGAGTGATGAATCTTTTGCATCTGTGCCCGCTCCAGAGAATCGTCAGTGCTATTAAAATATGCACAGGAGTAATTAAGTCCTTTGTCAAGCCATAGTCTATAGAAGAAATTGCCCCTGTCATAATGGGCCTGTATGTCTAGTTTGCTCTGTTTCAGACTCGCCTTTTTCCTCAAATTCAACCAACAGAGATGGATCTTTTGCATCGGCGAAAACTTAGAGAAAAGGCCTTCTTTATAAGCCAGACTCACCACCTCACCCAGATCCCCATCCACATCTATGTCGCCTCTGGTATAGGCCTCTCCAAAACCCATGGACAGATTGCCCCAAAGGGCATCTAAGGCTTCTGGTGTCTTGAAGTGTATGACAAATGCCGGGGCCTCTCTCCCAAAAGATATTTCAGAGCCGTCCCAAAAACGCACCCTGCCTGAAACTGAAGATCCATTTACAAAAAGGGATGAAATTAGACTTTTAGCTTGCTTGACTTCCATGCTGTCTCCCTCCTGTTAACATGGTTAACTGGCTGGAGCCAATTCTGATAAAAATTGCGATCACATAGTAACTGCCCGCTGCCTCTATGTGTGAATATATTGTTATAGTAATTATGCTTCTTTACGTTATCAAGACTATCGGGATGGATTCTATGGCATTTGTAAAATTATATTAAAAAAATATATTCAAAGCAAGGCATCTGCCCCTTCAGGACACGGATACCTCACTATATTTCCTTCAAAGGTGCGGAATATTGCCCTTTCTTGGCTGAATTCAAGCAAATATGAAGGTACCATCATGGCCTTGCCTCCACCGTCAGGAAGGTCCACAACATAGTTCGGTATACACAGACCACCTATTTTGCCCCACAGCTCCTGAATAATTTCAACACCCTTTCTGATATCTGTCCGAAAGTGATCTGCCCCCCGCACTGCATCACAGTGGAATAGGTAGTAGGGTCTTACCATGATCCTCTGAAGTCCAAGACACAATTCTTTTATAACTTTAAGGGAATCATTGACCCCTTTTAATAACACAGCCTGATTCGACACCGGTATCCCTGCCTTGAGGAGCCTTTCGCACGCTTTTGTTGACTCAGGTGTGATCTCTCTTGGGTGATTGAAGTGAGTATTTATCCAGAGGGGACGATGTCTGGCCAGTATTTGACACAGGTCCTCGGTTATGCGCATGGGCATAACTACAGGAATTCTGGTGCCAATACGTAACACCTCCACATGAGGAATTTTTCTAAATTCCTTTAAAAACTCATCCAGCAGGCTCAGGGGTGATATAAGGGGATCTCCCCCGGAGACTATGACTTCACGAACACCGGGGCTGGCAGCGACATACTCCACCATACGGCAAAAGGCCTCTCTTGTACTGCCGGCCTCTGCACTTATCCATGTGCGTTTCCTGTTACAATGACGGCAGTAAACAGCACATCTACCTGTCACCATTGCCAGTACACGATCAGGATACCTGTGAATCAGACCGGGAACCGGCATATGTGAACGTTCGGCCAGGGGGTCTTCTTCTGAACCTGGAAGGGAAAATTCAATCTCCCTTGGATCAGGTATACATTGTTTCCTGATAGGATCATCGGTATCCGACCAATCGATCAGGGAAAAATAATAAGGCGTAACCGCATATTTGTATCGTCCTATGACGTCTCTGTAAACCTCTTTCTCAGAACATGTAAGTTGCAACAATCCTGACAGTGCATCAAGGCCCTTAATCCGATTTGAAAACTGCCAGCGCCAATCAGACCAATGCCTCGTTTCACCCCTATTCATTTGTTTCAAGGCCTTTGACCGGCCGTATGCACGAAAATCAGTCAAAGTATCTTCAGAATTAAATGCGGTATTTTCCATCTACATTCTGCGTTTTTTAGATATTGCATATTCCGTTTTTTTTATCATAAGGACTGGATTACTTCCGTAAAATCACCTATGAATTTCTTGGAAAAAACCAATTGGGGTGACAGGTTTAGAGTCCTCTCAAAATATTCTTTTGATTGCTCGTACATCCTGAGCTTCTTATAACAAATGGCTATGTCACATGAAATATGGGGAGTAGCTTTATACCGGGGATCAATTTCTATGGATTTTTTAAAATACCCAATGGCATCCTCATAATTTTGTAAATACATGCAAATCTTTGCCATATAAAAATAGGGATTTAGGCTAGTACTGGGACGATTAAGCCTTGTTCCAGGTATTGTTACCGCTACTGCTGGTATTTGAAATTCAGAACAAGTAGTATCAGTTACAATTACCTCTAGATTATTATCCTGCTTAATAAGATTTACCGCCTTCTCTATTTCTATCTTAAAATCTGAATGCCTGTAAGTAGATATTTTATTTAAAGGAATTATCTCCGTGTTTTCTGTTAAATATTTAGCATCCTCTAAGGTCTTGAAATATGGGAAACAGTAAGTGGGTCCGCCTGCCCTTTTATCTCTGTTTTCTTTATAAATAATCTCTGCTCTATGTTGAGCAAGCTCGATCAGGGCACGAATTAAGGCAAAATCACGATTCAGATGTGCACCTGCCGCATTATATATCCTGAGCGTATCTGTTGGTGGACTTGAATCATAAGCAAGAACACTTATGGTTGGAATGTTTAATCCCAAAGAAAAATCCTTAATATAAAGCTCAATACCCGCATCAAAGAACTTTTTTATCAATGACTTTGCAATGTGGCAATCAACAGAAGAAATATCAAGAGATGGAGTAGATAACTTTCCTTGTATGACTCTTGAGATATTATGCCTTTCTATTACCTCTCCTATTGCCTGAAGTGTTGCCTCTTGTATTGTATTTCCGCTAGCAAATCCTGTGGTGCCATAGATAAGATAAAACCAGTGTAAAGGGAAAATAACAGGCTTATTATATGTTAAAGAAAAGGCTTCTATCCAGGGAAGGGATAATTTTCTCAAATCCCTCAATATCTCATCTGTTTGATAAACAGATGGTAAAGGTAAAAGTAAACTTAATGGATCTAATGCATTTT
Organism: Deltaproteobacteria bacterium; assembly: GCA_011042225.1. Lineage (GTDB taxonomy): Bacteria > Desulfobacterota > Dissulfuribacteria > Dissulfuribacterales > UBA3076 > UBA3076. Next base: position 28,723 of record DQXT01000051.1, read on the forward strand.
CTTTTAATTTGTCGTAGCTGGAAATAATAAAAGGCCTTTTCTTTTTTATAAACCATTCACAACTATAACGTTCGACCGCCTCCATTAATGCGCTGGCCTTTGCCTGCTCTATAGTTGTACCCTTCCCGCAGCTATCAGCTATCCCCAAATTTGACTCAATCTCACAGATGAAGGCCGGTATACCTATTTTATCAAATTTATCGATGCGCAAAATGCTACTTAAATTAATCGACTCATTTTGTCTAAGCCTGTTTAATGCATTTTTCACAGTCTCTTTTGGAATGACGACCTTATCTTGTCCAAATGTGTAATTTTTAAGGCATGAATGCATCATATCGCCCTTTTTTTGAAATTTTTAGAAATTAATTTTATTTCGGCAGGCAGTTCTAATGATATCATAATCATATAATAATATATAAACAGTAATTCAAGCCGGATTGACGTTTTCCCGTAGCTTGCTTAGAATATCCGCCGATCTAAAATAGGACAATCTTGGATGAGGTGTAAAATTTTTAAAACGTCAGATTGGAATATGGAGAACAAAACAACAGAGACTTTACATCAGTTTTAGGGTGCCTACTATGATGGAAAACCGTCAAAAACGTGTAAACATATTAGTGCAAGGAAGGGTTCAAGGTGTATTTTTTAGAGCGAATACAAAGGCTGAAGCTAAACGCCTAGGGCTTAAAGGGTGGGTAAAGAATCTTCCAGATGGCAGGGTGGAACTCGTTGCGGAAGGACCTGTTTGGGCGGTGAACGAGTTGATAAACTGGTGCCGTAAAGGTCCTGCGTATTCAAGGGTAGACAAAGTAGAATTTCATGAAGAGACACCAAGAGGAAGGTATAATGAATTTTCAGTTCGTTATTGACAAAACCATTATAAGCATCTTCTTCATCTTTCTCTTATGTGGATGCAGCACAGTCCATTTGGACCTTTTGGAAGCAGATCCTCCTCTATGTCTCAATGACCCTGCTCCGGTAAGACTGCTGGTAGTAAAGCACTTCAAGGATAATATAAAGGCCCACTTCGGACTTTTCGGATTCGTAACCTGGAAACAGCCACCTCTGCAAAGGGTTTTTGAAGAAAAACTAGATGAATATGAGGGTAATGGTATAATAAATATAAATATAAAAAGTAAATTCGGCTTTCTGGATATGCTGCTGGGCCTTCCGCTCTCTCCTCTATGGTTCACTCGTACCTATATCATTGAAGGGGATGTGGTAATTATACAGTCATCCCGGTAATCTGATTCCAAACCCTTGTCCTTTGTCCCTATAGCCATTGGGCTGCGTTGCCCGTCGGCAAAATGCCCGTATCTAAATACGCCCTTGCATTTTTGCTTCTCGTGCCCTGCCCTTTAACAAAATCCATTAGTTTTACAAAATTCATATAAAAAGGACTATGCTTGAACTTAGAGAAATTATGGACTATTGATAGAAACCACATCATGGTGACGCATAACCGTCCTTGACAGGGAGCGAATAAATGCCTGCCGGTTCTATCTGCAAATAAAATACAGACAAAATTAATAAACCACAGCCATATGAATATTTTCAGTTAAATCATTTATCAAGGAGAAGATTGAAGTGTATGATTCTTCAGACCTCAGAAAAGGACTAAAAATAACTATCGACGGAGAACCATATGTCATTACTGATTTCCGGTTTTCCAAACCGGGAAAGGGGCAGGCCCTTTATAAATGCAAGCTCAAAAACATGGTAACCGGTTACACTGTGGATCGTACTTATCGATCGGGTGACAAGTTCGAACCAGCCAACCTCGATGAAGTGCATATGCAATATCTCTACCGGGACAATCTGGGCTTTCACTTTATGAACACGGATACCTACGATCAAGTAACCTTAACAAATGACCAGGTAGTGGAGGCAAAAAGCTTCCTGTTGGAAAATATGGAGGTTGACATCCTGTTCTTTCAGGGATCTCCAATTGATATATCTCTGCCGACTTTTGTTGAACTCGAGGTGACAGAATCCCCTCCCGGAATTCGAGGAGACACGGCCACCGGTGCCACAAAACCTGTAATCCTTGAAACAGGATACGAGATCCAGGTACCCCTCTTTATAAAGCAAGGCGAACTTCTGAAGATAGATACCCGCACAGGGGAATATGTGGAGCGAGCAAAAAGATAGAACCTGACCTGAACAACTCCTATTACTACAGCAACAATATCCATAAAGCCGGGGAAATCATTTCCAAACACAGGATATTGTCAATCAGGGACAGAATTATAAAATCAATCAGATCCTTTCTGGCGGAACAGGGATTTCTTGAGGTCCAAACCCCCTTGCTGATTGAGGCGCCCATACCTGAGGCATCCATTCAGACATTTCCGGTCTCCCAAGGGAGAGGCAGGCCTGACATGTATCTGATCCCCTCACCTGAAATCAACTTGAAACGCCTTTTAGCAGAAGGGTTTGATCGGATATTCCAGCTAGGCCCTGTATTCCGGCAGGAAGAACGAGGCTGTCATCACCTTTCTGAATTTACCATGCTGGAGTGGTACAGGACGGGCTCGAATTACCACGATCTTATGTCTGATTGTGAAGCCATAATTAAAATAACAGCCGGGGCGGCTGGCTGGAAAAATGGTTCAATAACGTACAAAGACCAAAAGATAGATATAAATCCCGATTTTCCCAAGATAACTATAAAAAAGGCGTTTGAAAAATATGCCGGCTGGATACCGGGCGTTTCAACGGATTTAGAGCGGTTTAATGAAGACATGGTGACAAAAATAGAACCGAACTTGCCTCTGGATCGACCGATATTTTTAATGGATTATCCTGCATACTGTGCCTCTCTTGCCAAGCTGAAGCCATCCGACCCCACGGTGGCCGAGAGGGTTGAACTTTATGCGGGCGGACTCGAGATCGCAAACGGTTTTTCCGAACTTACAGACCCTGTAGAGCAAGAGACAAGATTCAGAAAAGAGGCTGAAAGACTCATGGAACAAGGATTTAACGCCTGTCCGTGGCCGGAAAAATTTCTGGAGTCCCTGAGCCGGCTTCCCAAATGCGCAGGCATGGCACTTGGTATAGACCGCCTGGTAATGCTGCTTACAAATTCGTCTAACATCAATGAGGTAGTGCCCTTTCCCCTGGAAAAGATCTGATTCCACCAGTTTCTCCTCTTATCCAATCAGTATTATCTATGCGATGCAGATGAGGCCATATCACAAAAAACCTCCCTGTTTTTTTCACTCCCTATAATCGCAATCAAGTCATCAGGCATCAAAACAAAGTCAGCATTGGGATTGGGCATCAACTGTCCATCCCTGACAACACCAACAACTGATGCACCGGTTGTTTTACGTATTTCGCTTTCACCTATCGACCGATGGGCCATTGGACTCTCCAGGGCCAAACGGACCCATTGTAAATCAAACTGCTGCTCAGCATCTCTGAGTTGGGACAGCACGCGATAATTATCACTGTCATTGAAGAAATCTGCATAAAGTTCATGTCGGATAGTGTCCGTATGACGTTGAACTTCAGTCAGCGGGACCTTGAGACGGAGAAGGGATTGCCGCGTCATCTCAAGGCTCGCCTCGAATTCTGGAAACACAATTTCTGAAACCCCGAGATCTTTTAATACATCGAAATAGTCTAAACCTGATGTTCGAGCTACTATTTCGATACGCTTATTTAAACGTTTGGAGTGGACGATGGTTGACCTGGCCGCTACAAGGCCGGGTATAGTAAGGATTAAAAGGGTCGCCTCTTTAATCCCCGCTGCCTCTAAAACGATTTCATGGCTGGCATCGCCATATACGACTGCCATGTCAGCCTCTTTGGCCTGTTCAAAACGCCGGTGATCAAGCTCGATGATCACAAATTGTATATTAAGCCGCTTCAAAATCTGCGCTATCTGAAAGCCCACTCGCCCACCGCCTACAATAATGACATGTCTTTTTTGTCCAGAATCGGGGATTTTTGAGGATTCAAGCCTCTCATGGCGGAAACCATGCCGCCTAAGCGAGTATATTTTCGCCGTCTGACCTGAAACCACAGGTGTGAGCACCATAGTCAGAATGGCTGCAGTTAATACTAAGGCGTAAAGGTCATTTCCGATGGAGCCGGTCGACAGTCCCACTCTTGCCAGAACGAACGAAAACTCCCCGATTTGAAACAGGCCCAGTCCAACAGCCAATGGAATGACATTACGATAATTGAAAACGCGTGATACAAAAGCGAAAATAAGCCCCTTGCCGACGCTTACCATTATTACCAGCAAAATTACCTCCCTAATATGGCTGTATAAAAATGCCGGATCAAACAGCATTCCAACCGATGTAAAAAACAGGAGGCCGAAAAGATCCCGCAGGGGGATAATATCGCTCAAGGCCTGGTGGCCGTAGTCAGACTCGCTCAGGACCATTCCTGCCACAAAGGCGCCAAAGGCAAAAGAGAGCCCTACAAGGTGAGTAATAAAACCCACCCCCAGACCTATGGCGGTGATTGCCAACAGAAAAAGCTCTCTTGAGCCGAGCCTGGCGATGTGGGACATAAGCCTTGGAAGCAATCTAGTTCCGAGCAGAATCATTCCAGTTACGAATGCCCCGGCCTTGAGGACCGCCAAACCGAGCACCGGCAGCCCGACCACCGGATTGTTCAACTGGGGGAGGATAATCATCATCGGGATCACGGCCAGATCCTGGATGATGAGCATACCTATCATCACTTTACTGGAAAGGGTCCCCAGCCAGCCTTGGTTCATCAATGTCTTGAGGAGCACCATGGTACTGGAGAGCGAGACCAGTGCCCCAAGCCAGAGCGACGACTTCCAATCCCACCCCATTAGGTGGCCTATGACAAAACCGAGCCCGGCTGTAAGGGCCATTTGTATGGGTGTTCCCAACAATGCGATCATTTTGACAGGCTTGAGATCCTTAAAAGAAAATTCAAGCCCCAGGGCAAATAGTAGTAACGCGATACCGATCTCGGCCAGCAGTTCGATCTCATGAATATTTGAGACCGTAAGCCCTCCAGTATGCGGTCCCAGAATAATCCCGGTGGCTATGTAGCCCAGGATTATTGGTTGACCCATGCGCTGCATCAACAATCCGCAGAAAAATGCAGCGACAACGAGCAGGATTATGTCAGTCGCTATACCCATCTATGCCCCGTTCACCGATAGAGACCTCTGAGAAACTTTCTAGCTAATTTTAAAACATACCTAATACTAATATCTTGCTATATATTACTCAATATTATATAATCTCTCTGAATCCAATTAAGGAGAGCTAACGATGATTAAGAAGAAAGAGACTCAACTATCATTTGCGCAACTCCAGGTCAATAAGTGCCTAGACGAAACTAACTGGTTGCACAAGATAGATGACCTTATCGATTGGGAGCCAATAAGACAGAAATTCGCCAACCTTCATCCCTCTAATACCGGAAGACCTGCCTATGACCCTGTCTTTATGTTCAAGATACTCCTCATGCAACAGTGGTTCAACCTGTCGGACCCCCAGGCTGAAGCCCGGATCAATGACCGGATCTCTTTCAAGATCTTTCTTGGTATGGATATCGCTGATACCGGACCAGATGAGACCACCATCTGCAACTTTAGAAACTACAAATAGGCTCATATCGTCTATTTTTGTTATTTGAGCCACTTCAAATTAAGGGCATATGCTAATAATGGGCAAAAATAGAAACCTTTTTCAGAGGTCTCCGATAATAAATTGAAAAATCAGTGAAATCTTTTACGTAAGCCGGTTTAAACCCAAAATAGAGCCGAATTAACCCCATTAACGCTAATTTTTTCCATTTCCCTGCATAGCAAAACAGTAATCATATAAGCCAGGTGCCCACCCATAACATTGAAACAGACACCCAATTAAACTATCTTAGCCAAGATAAAATCTCTTTCAAAACCACTTGGGCCTTTGTAACCAAGACGAATGGAGAAAATTACTGTTGTATAGATATTTCAATATTCCTGATAAAGTCACCTCTCACTTCATGGTAGGCCGTGCTTTTAATCTATTATACCGAAATCCAGATCATTTTAAATTGTTACTGCGAAAGCATCATTAATATTCCTGTCAATGAGTATTGATAATGATAGAAATGTTTGTTGGAGACGTTTGTCCAGTAAATTCGTGTTTCACACCTGGAGTTCAACTGCTTCTTGACAATAATAATTGTCGGAATATAATTGACCACTTAACCGGTGGGCCCATAGCTCAGTTGGTCAGAGCCACCGGCTCATAACCGGTTGGTCCCAGGTTCGAATCCTGGTGGGCCCATTTATAATAAATAATGAGGACAGCAAAAATTCTGACTAAATACGATATTGAATTAAAAACCAATCTGATCGGACAACCTGCAAAGCAGAAGGTGCAATTTCTTTATTTTGCACCTTTTTTGTCTTAATGGCCTTAAGCAGAGACAAAAAGATGGAACAATCACCATGACTCCAACTGTAGGTGAAATATGGAATGTCCTTTGCAGATGGGCACCTCCTGGGTTAGCAGAATCTTGGGATAATATAGGGCTTCAAGTTGGAGACCCGGAAGCGTCTGTTCAAACACTTATGATAGCCCTCGATGCTACGGAAAATGTATTAGACGCAGCCGCCAAACGAAAGGCCCAGATGGTATTAACACACCATCCCTTACTGTTCAGGCCGGTAAGCTCGTTTGACATCTCAAAATCAGTTCCCCGCCTTCTGGCGGGTTTTTTGCGTAAAAACATAGCCCTTGCAGCGGCCCACACCAACCTTGACTCGACTGTTGGTGGTGTTAGCGACTTATTAGCAAATATATTAGGCATTTCCGATGTAAAACCCCTGTATACATCTGATGAAAATAATCCACGGGTTGGATTGGGAAGAATAGGCAACCTGTCATGCAGTTGCAAATTGTCCGAAATAATGGACAAGGTTTCCAATATGTTAGGAAATCATGGACTTTTGGTAGTAGGCCAACCTGGACAAACAATTACCAGGGTAGCTATTTGTGGAGGTTCCGGATCAGATCTTTGGCCTCTGGTTATAGATAAAGGCGCCGACCTATTTCTGAGCGCTGAGATCAAACATCACGTTGCCCGTGAAGCAGAACAGATGGGAAAGGCTATTATAGACGCAGGACACTTCTATACAGAATGGCCTTTAGTGCCAGCAATGGCTGAATATATGAAACGGCAGGCCTCGGAAGAGGGATGGGACTTAGAAATATATATTTTTGACAACGAAAAATCCCCATTCTGGCTTTGGATAAACAAAAAGGCCAAAGCCGGCGAGTTTATGGCTGACACAAGGCCCTTGCTCTCTATAAATAATTCCTTTTCTTAGACAAGGAGCGAAAATTGAAACAAGAACTTGCAATTCTAATACGATTACAAGGTATTGATCTTGAACTTCGTAAAATAAATGAGGAAAAATCCTCTGCCCCAAAAAATCTCGAAGACCTCCAGGAACAACTTTCATCTAAAGAGGCCGAACTCGATGAACTTAATGAACGTGTAACAGAAATTCAAAAAAGGAAAGTGGATATAGAGGATGAATTTGAGTTAGAGAATATACGTCTTGGAAAATCCCAAAAAAAGCTTTCATCCTTAAAGACCAATAGGGAATATCAGGCATTGCAGAAAGAAATTAACGAAATAAAAAAGACCAATACGGACAGAGAAGATGAAATTCTGGCCATAATGGAGGAAATAAGCTCTTTGCAGGAACAGATAGAAGAAAGAAATAAGCAGATCAAACAGTATCGCAAGCAAATAAGGGCAGAGAAAAAACGCGTCCAAGAAGTAGAGGAAAGGCTGAACGCCAAGATTATCGACCTAACTGAGGAGAGACAGGCTGTATCCAAAGATATAAGCCCGAACCTGTTATCCAAATATAACTTTCTTAAAGACAGGAGGGATTGTGTTGCGGTGGCAGCGGTAACTGATGGTGTCTGTTCTGCATGTAACATGAATATTCCCCCTCAACTCTTTAATGAACTGCTTAGAGATGAAAAGATATTGACTTGTCCTTCTTGTCAGCGCCTGATATATGCTTTAAAAGTAAGTTGATGTTCTTGCTGGCGGAGACAGCCGGTGATCGCCAGGTAATATCTTTTACCTGGAGGAAAGTCCGGGCTCCACAGGGCAGGGTGGTCCGTAACGCGGACCGGGGGTAACCTTAGGGAAAGTGCCACAGAAAAGATACCGCCAGTTCTTTATCTGGTAAGGGTGAAAAGGTGAGGTAAGAGCTCACCAGCTGCAACGGTGACGTTACAGGCTTGGTAAACCCCACCCGTAGCAAAATCAAATAGGGGAGCGCTTGAGAGTGGCCCGCTCGAAGCTCCCGGGTAGATTGCGTGAGGTGTCGAGCAATCGACATCCCAGATGAATGGTCACCACCTTGTATACTCCAAGGGAACAGAACCCGGCTTATGACTGGTCTCCACCGGCTATTTTTTTGTGGAAAATTGGTTATATTTATTCACACTGAATATGCGATATTTTTATAATTGTATCTAAAAAATGAAAGAGAAAAAGGTATCAAAGACCGTCACACTCGCTGATATCCAAAACAAAAAGGCATCAGGCGAAAAAATTACCATGCTTACGGCCTACGATTACAGTATGGCCAGAATATTAGACGAAGCCGGTCTGGACATAGTATTGGTGGGTGATTCTCTGGGCATGGTGGCCTTGGGTTATGACTCTACAGTACCGGTCAGTATGGAGGAGATGATTCACCACTGCAGCGCGGTCCGGAGAGGAGTTAACAGGGCACTGCTGATTGGAGACATGCCTTACCTGTCATACCAGATATCCAAAAATGAAGCGGTAAAAAACGCAGGCCGGTTTATCAAAAATGCCGGTTGCCACGGCGTCAAATTGGAAGGCGGCTATGACATGGCACCTACCATTGAAAAAATGGTCAAGGCGGGCATTTCCGTTATGGGGCACATAGGCCTCACTCCCCAAACAGCAATAGCACTTGGTGGATATAAGGTACAGGGTCGAGACCTGAAATCGGCAAAAAAACTAATTGAGGATGCCAAGGCGGTGGCTAATGCAGGGGCCTTTTCACTCGTCTTGGAGTGCATTCCGTCTATCATTGCAAAGACAATCACAGAGATGGTCTCCATCCCCACAATAGGTATAGGGGCAGGTCCACACTGCGACGGCCAGGTCCTTGTAATCAACGACCTGCTTGGCTTTTTTGAAAAATTTACACCGAGTTTCGTAAAACGCTACGTAAATCTCAATCCCAAGATAAAGGAAGCCATAGATAATTATATTAATGAAGTAAAAAATGGCGTATTCCCAGGGCCTGAGCACAGCTTCAGAGGCGGTGAGGAGCTTTTGGAAGACCTTAAATCCGAAAACAAATAAATATACTTTTAGCACCAAAAAAAGAATTTCTGTCTGATATATCCTAATCAATAAGGATTATGGGGTAATCCTTTTACAAAACCCATAGATTCTTTTTAAGGACAAGGCGAAGCGAGGAAGAAAAATCAACCAGCAGGCGTAGCGCCCGAAGACGAAAATCTGGCAGGTAGAGGCTGCGGGATCAAAATTGTTTTTCCCATCCTCAGA
>DQXT01000111.1 GCA_011042225.1 Deltaproteobacteria bacterium
CAAAAACCTACGATTATCTGTCTGCCCTTACGACTCTTTACCAACTGCGACAAGATATCATTCGTCCGTACAAGATCTAAATGCAGTTCAGGGGTGTCTTTTTTGATCTTCTGATCGGCTTTAGCTGCAGGGGCATAATCGGCTACTGCGGCAGTCATTATTATTACATCAGCTTCCTGCGAAAGTCTGCTGATCGTATTTCCCATTTCATGGGCGGTCTCCACGGGATAGAGCTTTATCTCCGGAGGAGGCGGGAGTGAGACCGGACCACTTACAAGAGTGACTTTCGCGCCGCGCCTGACCGCAACCCTGGCTACAGCATAACCCATGAGTCCTGAGGAGCGATTGGAGATATACCGAACAGGATCCAGATATTCTCTGGTAGGACCTGCGGATACAAGGACATTCATACCTTTAAGCGTCTGGAGAGTTGTTGCCTTTAATATGGCCTCCTTAACAACGGGCCACTCTGCCAGTCTTCCCTGACCTGGATCTCCACAGGCCGTTTCTCCCTTCCCAGGCTCTATTACTCTATATCCAAGTGTTTTAAGGCGCTCTGTATTTTTCTGAGTTGCAGGGTGTGCATACATAGCGGGATTCATTGATGGGGAAAATAATACAGGGCCTGAGAATGCCAGAAGTAATGTGGAGAAAAAATCATCTGCCAGACCATTTGCCGCTTTGCCGATTATGTTCGCTGTGGCGGGCAGCACCAGAAAAAGGTCGGCAGATTTGGCGAGCTCTATATGAGGGATGTTTTCAGCACCCTCTATGCAAAATAAATCCGTATATACCTTTTCACCCGTAAGGGCCGCGAACGTAATGGGCGACAAAAATTCGGTTGCATGATCGGTCATAACCGGTATTACCCGTGCACCCAATGCACGAATCTTCCTGGAATAATCAGCCGCCTTATACGCGGCAATCCCGCCGGTTATTCCAAGAAGGACCGTCTTTCCCTCTAATGGTTTATAAGAGACCGCCTCCTCTGATAAGATCTCCGGGCCTGGAATCCGTTTCACATTATCACTAGCCAAGTGGTTTGCTCACCCAAATCTGAACTTCAGTTTTAAAGCCCATTGATCCCTCGTATAACTGGATAAGACAATAGGAGTTATCCCCTTTGGAAAATGCGAGAAAGCTCCGCTTGGCGTTCAGCGTACCTTCCAATACCCAACCATGGCTGGTCATAGATTTTATGAAAAATTCCACCAATGAAACTACGGTTACCCTGCCCTTATATATCAATATTCCACCCTGAAAGCCCGATGTCTTAATAATTATTGTCTTATCTTCCACCTTTTCAAGTTCTATGGGGATAGGAAGATCCGGGAATTCGTAAATAACATTGGCCGCCTCAGAACTTGGAGCAGTTTCAGAGAATCCCGTCGAGGACTCCCCTGGTGCCGAACTAGTCTGGGCGCACGACGTCAGAAGAAAGTTTGGCAGACAGAAGATCAAAGCACTAATGAAAAAGACAGCGGATAATTTTCTGTGAAAACGCATTTTACATCCTCCTATACTTGATTACACTGCAAAAACCCTGGTTATTTTTCAAATATTATCACTTCTTCAAGCGATTTGCGTGTTGAAGTCTGTTTTCTATGTGCAGGATGACCCAGGGCCAGGACTGCCATGAGTGCGAAATTTTGTGAAAGACCCAGCAGACCTCGCACTCGATCGGAATTCTTCAGGATTTCTCCCAGCCAAACAGCTCCCAGGTCTAATGAATAAGCAGCGAGGAGCATATTTTGAATACAGGCACCAATGGCCTGATAGTCTTTTAGTTCATTGTACATGGCATCTTTGTCAACAAAGACTGGAATCAGGGCCTTAGACCCCTGTATGACCTTTTCATAACGGGTCAATTCGGCAATCTTGGCCTTTAGCTCTTTGTCCGTTACTATTGCGAAACGCCATGGCTGATTGTTGAGACCCGAAGGCGCCCAGGTACCTGCCTTGATAATTTGTATAAGCGTTTGATGCTCTATAGAGTCAGCGGTGAAATCGCGAATACTTCTTCGTTTATGTATGGCATCCAATACCGGATTCATGAAAAAGACCTTTAATCATTAGACATCCTTCACGACAAGTCAAAAATAGTTTACACTTTGTTGATTTTGTATTTTGGCAGTGAAACTTGAAATTTGAAATTGGGAAAAACACAAAGATATAGATGCGTTACCTAATTTCAAATTTCAAGTTTCGACACCGGCATTCAATTCGACAATACACGCTTTTTCAAAAATAGTGTAAACTGATAAATGAAAAATGCCAATAATTAAAAGTCTTTCATATCAATTTTCTTATACCTAAACAAAAAAAGCAACCTAATCAGGCGAGTGTTTTATAGTATCTATGTCTAGCGGCAAAAAAGAAAAAGAGCCCCGCAACAGCTCCAGAAGTTCTAATTGGGGCAGGCGCAAGCAGTATCGTTGCCATGTCTGTAACAGGGAACTGCCTTTTTGCTGGAATTGCCCCTGCGGTTTTCAGATTTGTGATGACTGTCTGAAAGAAAACATGTGGGGCATGAGCAATAATGCAATATGGATCTGCCCTGACTGCGGACGGATAAGGGGCTTTTGACAATCTCGCCGGATATCCTTATTGTCCGAATCAGGCTAGAGAGCCTGTTCAATATCTATTTCCATAGCCAGTTCCTCTATTTCCTTAACCATATCGTCAATTACATTGAGACCTTGGTGCCAGAAATCGGGGTCATGGAGGTCTATGCCGAAAGACTTAAGTAACACATAGGGTGTATCGCTTCCTCCTGCGGCCAATAGATTCAAATAGCGCCGGGCAAAATCCTGCTCTCCTTTTTCATACATAGAGTAGAGAGACAAGACCAGAAGTTCACCAAAGGCATAGGCATATACATAGCCTGGTGTATGGATAAAGTGTCCTATGTAAGACCACCAAATACCATAATCATCAGTAAGGGTTACACTTTCGCCGAACATTTTTTTCTGGGTGCTGACCCAAATATCGGAAAACTCATCCGGAGAAAGTTCTCCCTTTGAACGTCGCTTATTATGAACCTCATTTTCAAACTGGTTCATGGCAATTTGACGAAACACAGTGGCAAAAATAGACTCGATCTTGCCGGCAGCGAGCCATAATTTTTCTTCCGGCCTTTCCAGTTTTCTCATTAGATCTTTGAAGACCAGCATTTCACAAAAGACAGAGGCGGTCTCGGCTAAAGCCAAGGGAGTATTGCTGTTTAAATATCCCTGTTCGCCTGCCAGAATCTGGTGAATACCATGGCCAAGCTCATGCGCCACTGTCTCAACGTCCCTGAGATTCCCCGTAAAATTTACAAGCACATAAGGATGGACCTCTGGAACCACAGGGTGCGCAAAGGCCCCTCCGGTCTTTCCCTGTATCACCGGGGCATGTATCCATGGCTTGTCAAAAAACCGATTGGCAATCGAGGCCATTCTGGGAGAAAAATTTCCAAATGCATCTAGCACTATCTCTTTACCTTTTTCCCAGTCGACAACCCGCGAAGGCAGATAGGGCAGGGGAGCATACCTGTCATAGTCAAAAAGTTCTTCCAGCCCGAGTAAACGCTTTTTTAGACCATAATAGCGCTGTACTATGCCGTAACGATCAGTTACGGATGCAATCAGGGAATCAACAGTGTCGTCGTCGAGTTCATTTGCCAGGTTCATGGACTTAATCCAGTTATGATAGTCCCGAAGCCTGTCATAAATCATCTTATCCGCAAGCACTGTATTAAATATGTGGGTAAGTACAACTGATTGAGTGTGCAAACCATCCGTGAGGTCCTTTGCGGCATTTTCCCTGACCTTGCGGTCTGGGGAATAAAGATCGGTCAGCACTTCTTCCTGGGTGCGTGCCTTTTTGCCGAAACGCTGGGCCGCCAAGACCTTTTCAAACAAGTTGATCCAACTTGAACGACCTGCCGGACTGATTTCGATTATGAGTTGTTCTTCTGTTTGTGAGAGAAGATGAGGTTTATATCGCCTCGCTGATTGCAAATAGTGCCTGTAGTGATTTAATATGGGGTCGGTGAGCAAGTCGTCCGCTTTTTCATCAGGAATGTTTGCCCAATCGATGTCGAAGAACACCACGTCTTTATTCACAGTACTCAAGAATTCGTTGACTCTCTGCAAAAAGGCACCGGCCTCCGGATCATTGACATGGGTTGAAAAATATAGATGGGCAAATGCGCTGAGTTTTCCCAAATGGACATCAAGGCATTCATATTTACTGACGGCATCAAAGAGCTCGGCAGCGGTGAGTTCTGAAATCCTGCCGGAATATTTATCTACAATCTCAATGGCCGATTTCTTACATTTTTCCATGTCATGATGGATTCTGGAATCATCAATGCCTTGGTACAGATCACCAAGGTCCCAAAGGACGTCTTCCGTCCCCAGTTTTTTTATTAAATCATTATTCATAAACAGGCCTCGTCACGCGGCTGAGCTGAAACCAAACAGAAATTTGCTCCATAAGGATCTAAGGGACAATAAAAAATGGGTTGTCAAAGCAGGCAGGGAGATAAAAAATTTTAGATTATCCTAAAACTTCGAAGCTCTATGCTTGGAAGAAAGCAGGGCATATTTGTAGGCTTCGGCATTTTCTAGTTTGATCCAGCGGTCACCGGAAAGAAAATACCACTGATTGCCGTCGAGCTTGGCGACAAGTGCACCGTGGTAGGACAACATCGTTTTAACTTCATCAGCAGTATAGGGATTATCATATTCTCCGGTGACTGGAGCATCCGTACAAGACGTAAAGAGAAAAAGAAGACCGACGATGACCAAAACCACGCGTAAACAGCGCAGATAATTTATAAGGATATTAAAGTAATTCTTCACAATAGTATTAATTTAACATCTATATTGTCCGCGTCAAGGACTACATTTCAGCTCTGGATATTTTATATAAGCATATAGATACATTATATGGCATATCACCTGTAAGATAACGCGATATATAGCGGGCACTAATTATATGAAATATCTCGTTTCAGTATGAAAAATGGTGTTTGTCCATTCAGTCAGGAAATTACCTTTTCCGCATCCTGTATTTTCTTTTCCAATCTCGGTTTGTCTGTTAACTCCTTCAATAGTTTGAGGGCCTTCTGATAGGCCTGTAACGCCTCATTGAAATTACCCACGGCCATATAGGCATCGCCGAGGTGTTCCGCTATAATCGGATCATCAGAAATTAAATCATGTGCCTTCTTGAGATATAAAACGGCCTGGTCATATTTGCCCTTTTTGAAGTATGCCCACCCTAGACTGTCTATGATATAACCATCGTTCGGCTGAATAGAAAGCGCCTTTTTTATGAGAACAACAGCCTCATCCAGCTTAATTCCCTCTTCAGCATAGGTATATCCTAGGAAGTTAAGGGCTTCTGCATAGTCTTCCGCCTTTTCAATAGCCTTTTTGGCACACTCAATAGCCTGTTCTCTCTGTGCCAACTTATCCAAGACTATCGCAAGTTGTAATAACAACTCCTTATCATCCGGGTCTGTGTCTAATGCCTTTCGAAGAATATCCTCGGAATCCGGCAGTCTCTTTGCCGCATCGTAAAGAATGGCAAGGGAGATAATCCATTGTTTCGTATTGGGACGCTCTTTTAGGCTTTTTTCAATAAGGTGTAATGCCTGATCGAGTTGTCCCTTCTCTTTAAGCAGGTATGCCAAACGAACCCTTGCTTCTACGGCAAATTCATCATGAATGTGTATTTGTTCAAGTACTTTTATGGCCGCATCAATATCGTCTTTTTGCTCATAGACAATTGACATATAATAAAAAATTTGACCCCGATCAGGATAGGCATCAGCCATTTCCGTAAGAATCGATAATGCATCGTCATACATTTTATTATAAAGGCACAGTATCGCGACATTAAAACCGATTGCAGGGTAGTTTTGTGATAACCGCTTTAGTTGTTGAAATTCTGAGAATGCCTCATATACTCGCTTTTCTTCAATTAAAAGCATCAAGAGCCGCTCTCGTGTCTCACGATCGTTGGGCTGTTGATCCAGCAGCGCCCTGCAGGAATCAATAGCTTTATCTATCCTTCCCTGCCTTCTATAAACATCAGCCAGATCCTGATATACTATCGTAAGTTGTGGATTTAGCCTTAATGCCTGGTTGAGATGTTCTTCGGCCTTTGAAAGGTTGTCGGAATCTCGATATATTCTTCCCAGATAATAATGTGCCATGAAAGACTGCCTGCCCTCCTTCCCGGCGGCCTTCTCCATGATTTCAATCGCCTTTGGATACTGCTTGGCCTTAGCGTAAATAGTACCGGTTAAAAACAGCGCCTCCACGTTATCGGGTTTTTCGCTTAGTATCTCCTCCAAGAGTTCTAATGCCTCGACCAAACGGTTTTTATCGGCATAAATTCGAGCGAGTACCATCTTCATGTCCAGGTTGTCGGCCTCGAGTGCCATGACCTGTTCGGCCCATTGCTCGGCCTCCCCTAGATTACCTATACAGGCTGCCACTTTGGCCAAATCCTCCATTACGGCTACGGATTCAGGATCAATAGCCAAGGCGCTTTTCAAGGAAAACAATGCATCCGAAAGCCTGCCTGACGCCTTCTCCATAATTGCCTGTAGATAATAGGTGTAGGCTGCACTGCGGGATGGGTTCGCCTTGGCCATGACATTGGCGGGGAATAGCATAAGAAGAATAGCCAAAATAAAAAAAAGTTTGATCAAAAAATGAAAAAGGCTTGTAATCATACGTCTTCAATACCCTCTGGATAAGAACCTAAATCCGGAATTCTTTTTTGCAGAAATTTCCGCAACTTCTTTTTTAACCTGGTCTCTATTTGTCTCACCCTTTCTCTTGAAACCCCAAAAACGGTTCCGAGTTCCTGAAGGGTTTTGGGCTCCTCGGTTAAAAGCCGCTCCACGAATATAACGCGCTCCTTTCCATGGAGTTGTTCTGCAAAGGTTGCAAGATGCTCCTTGAGGCTGGCTTTTATCTCTTTCCTGGCTACGTCGGCTTCTACCGACATAACGTCGGCCGGGAAAAAATCCAGGTATTTATCTTCAGAGCCGTCCTTGACAGGGGCGTCCATGGAAAGCTCCCACGACCCCATTCGCTGTTCCATATCAATTACATCCTTTTCTGGAACATTAAGGCGGTCAGAAATGAGCTTGGGCACTGGTTCAAAGCCTAAAGCAAGAAGATGGCTTTTCTCCTTACCAAGATTATAAAAAAGTTTTCGTTGAGCCTGGGTGGTTCCGATCTTTACTAAGCGCCAATTGTCCATAACAAATTTGAGTATATATGCCTTGATCCAGAAAGAAGAATAATATGAAAATTTTACACCCTTATATGGGTCATATTTTTTTATTGCCTGCATCAATCCAATATTTCCTTCCTGAACTAAATCTGAAAAATTCTGCATCCAGAATTTCTGAAAATCCAAGGCTATTTTTACGACCAGCCTCAAGTTTGCAGTAACGATCTTTGACGCCAGCTTGGGATCTCTTGTTTTATAGTATTCCTTGGTTAGAGTCTCCTCTTCTTCTCGACTCAGCAAGGGATACCGGCTGACCTCTGCAAGATATTGTTGAAGAGGTCCATGGCCTCCAATGGGGACCAGTCCTCCCTGTTCATTTTGGGGCGATGGGTTAAAAATCTTATCTTCCGTCTTTTCAGGTCCGTATTTCTTTGTCATAAAGGCTTTTTAAACAAAACAATTAATTAATTCGGGCTAATAAGCCACTATTTACATCAAGCATCTTATCTCTTCCTATAAGAACTTCAACAAGCTTCAAAGCGAACTCAACGGCAGTACCCGGACCCTGGCTTGTAACAAGATGACCATCCCTGACCACACGGTCTTCTGAAAACCTGGCCTTCTGTATTGCGGCTCTGCAGGTAGGATGACAAGTTATGGTTTTCCCACGGGCAAGGTCATGTCGGTCCAGAATCGTCGGAGCGGCACATATCGCCCCGACACCTCTGCCTGAAACCAGTTGATTTTTAAGCATCTTTATTACCCTCCGGTCCTCGGCAAGGTTTTCTGTCCCCTCTAAACCGCCGGGCAGAACTATAAAATCAAAGTCCTCTTCTTTTACCTCATCAAAGAACTTGTCGGGCAAAACGCTGACATTACGGGCTGAAGTGATTGGTCCGGGAATCGTTCCTGCGGATATAACCTCCAGGCCGGCCCTTCTTAAGATATCAATAACAGCTATTGCCTCAAGCTCCTCAAAGCCGGGAGCAAGAAGGACTAAAATACGTTTTTTGGACATAATTATCACCTGCTCAAATCCCGTAGAAAAATTCAGGATGCAAAAAATACCATAACAAAACTAAAGACTCTTTACAGATTAGATGACTACTTAGGTTATCGTCAAGCATACTTCTTTAAACGACAAAATAATAATCAGTGAAAATTTCGCTGGTTGCACTATATTCGGTATATTATCAGCCGAATCGCCTTGCCTTTTGTATTACTGAAAAAGTTTCAGTAGCCGCTTCCACGGCGAGGGTGATGACGGTGATTAAAATAACCAGGCTTTATTACGACGATATGGATTCCATGCCCAAAAACAAAAAGATAATGCCGAAAGTTGCACTGGTAGGACGGCCAAATGTGGGGAAATCTACACTTCTAAACCGGCTTACACGAACAAGAGACGCACTTGTAGATTCGCTTCCAGGGCTCACCAGAGACCTTCGATACGCAGAACTCACATGGGATGGTCTTGCGATGCAACTTATAGATACCGGCGGCATAGACAAATCGTCTAATTTAAACACTATATCCCAAATTGTCCATGAACAAAGCTTAAAGGCAGTAGAAAAATCTGATCTGCTTTTGATAATTCTAGATGTTAAAGAAGGCCTCACTCTGGCGGATAGGGAGATTGTTGATGAACTGCGTTCATATAAGAAACCATATTTAGTAGTAATAAACAAGGTGGATAATCCTTCTCTTGAACTCAACCTAAGTGAATTTTATGAATTGGGTGTGAGCGAAATTATTCCGGTCTCGGCTGAACATGGCAAGGGAACAGATGCTCTGATGAGAAGAGTGATTGATGTCCTTAGGCACATGGATTGGCCCCTGGAAGACTCTTCAGCAAACCTGGAAGGCTTACCTCTGGAAACTATGCAGGATGAGGATCAGCCGATAAAAGTGGCCTTAATCGGTAGACCCAATACTGGCAAATCTTCCTTATTTAACAGGCTGGTGGGTGAACCTCGAATGATTGTTACGGATTTGCCGGGTACTACCAGAGATTCCATAGATACACTTATCCAGCGACCCGGCATAAAAGACATTCTGCTTACTGATACTGCAGGCATAAGGCGAAAGGCCAGGGTCAATGATAAAATAGAAAAATTCAGTATCATTAAGGCTATTAATGTTATAAAGGGCTGTGATATCGTCCTTATTGTAATGGATATTTCAGAAGG
Organism: Deltaproteobacteria bacterium; assembly: GCA_011042225.1. GTDB lineage: Bacteria > Desulfobacterota > Dissulfuribacteria > Dissulfuribacterales > UBA3076 > UBA3076. Next base: position 9,435 of record DQXT01000111.1, read on the forward strand.
AATTACAGATCAGGATAAGCGGTTGATCGGCTACACGGAAAGATATGGACGGGCGTGTATTACCCTGTTCAACAAATGGGACCTGTTACAGCAAGACCAGAGATTAGCAAAATTAAGATCCAGGGAACTTGATCAGGCAAAACGGTTTATTCCATATTCTCCCCACCTCAATATTTCGGCATTCACCGGGAAATATGTCAAACGGATTTTGCCGTTGATAGATGATGTATATGTTGATTTTAATAAGTTGATCAATACGGGCGGAGTCAACAGTGCCCTGCAGAAGGCATTGGCAAAAAGGACTCCTCCCATATCCAGGGGGCACCACCTGAGACTGTACTATACCACGCAGATAACGGCAAAACCCCCAACTTTCCTGATATTTGCGAATTATCCTGACCTCATACCATCTCAATATGAACGATTTCTGGCAAACCAGTTTCGCGAACAATTGGGCCTAAATCATACCCCTGTTCGAATACTTTTTCGTAAAAGAGAGAGGCGCGCCTGACCCAAATTCCATTAGGCTGAGATAGGGGTTTTTATTTTTCTATAATTTAAGAGAATACATGAAATTTATATTTATAATCGAATTTTAAGACATCTAATTGCAAATCCATCGGTCTTGAAAAAGTAGCTTACAGAGGGCATCCAGCGTATGCAGATTCGGAAAATATATGGTAGTATACAAAAAATCAGTGGTGGGCGTAGCTCAACGGCTAGAGCGTCGGGTTGTGGCCCCGAAGGCTGTGGGTTCGATTCCCATCGCTCACCCCAGTGATATCAAAGAGCTACAGGCTTTTGCCTGTAGCTCTTTTTTGTTTTGCTAACATGCAGGGTAAAGGAGTTGTGCGATTAACAGTCGTTGTTTCCGGGGATACTGGTGTTTTGTAATGATAATGAGAGAGCCGGGTTGCACACGGACTTGAACATGCGGGTGTTATGATAAAACGTCAAAAAAATGTCACAAAAAATTGACATTTATCACTGCGTTATGTAATTTTAAGTAAAGTATTTAAATTATTTGCTGAAAATAGTCCATCAATTCAACCAGAGGATCAGTCACGGCGATTACGCCGAAGAGGCGTTTTCAGTTTTAAAAGATCGCGAACCTTGCACAAGGATTATTTTTAGATGAGTAGATTTTTAGACCTTTTCTGTTTTTATAGTAATAGTACAATTGAAAATTGTTTGAAGATACCTTCAGCCTCACATGATAGATAGGGAAGAATAAGATGCGGAACGAATCAATACTAGTGGTAGACGATGCCCCTGAAATTCGGTTAAGCATATCTGAAATCTTAAAACGTGACGGCTTTAATATAGACGTGGCTTGTAACGGCCAGGAAGCTATAGATAAATGCGGCAGGAATTTTTTTGATTTAGTTATCACAGACCTCTATATGCCTATCAAGAATGGAATGGATGTCCTGTACTTTCTTAAAGAATATTCTCCGGAGACCATCTGTATAATTATCACTGGTTTCGGGACTATACAGGGGGCTGTAGAGGCCATGCGTCAAGGGGCCTTTGATTACCTTACCAAGCCTGTCAAACTGGGAGAGGTCATTCTCATAGTAGAAAAGGCTCTTGAATTCAGAGAACTCAAGAGGGAGCATCGGTTATTCAAACAGGAACTGCGGGATATCCATCGTTTTGAAAGCATAGTCGGGGTCAGCAAGGCAATGCAGGAGGTCTTTGATCTGATAGGAAAAGTCGCCAAAGTAGACAGCACGGTCTTGATTTCCGGCGAATCAGGTACAGGTAAAGAGCTTATAGTCCATGCAATACATTACAACAGTGAACGTAAGGATAAACCGTTTATTCCTGTGAATTGTGCTGCTATTCCTGCAGAACTTCTGGAAAGCGAACTCTTTGGCCATGAAAAGGGGGCATTTACCCACGCAGTTAGTACCAGGATAGGTCGTTTTGAGCTTGCGAACAAAGGAACAATCTTTTTAGATGAAATTGGAGATATGAGCCCGGTTCTTCAGGTCAAGCTCTTGCGTTTCTTGCAGGAACGGCAGTTTGAAAGAGTTGGAGGAACCAAGACCATACATGTCGATGTCAGGATAATTGCGGCCACCAACGTGGATCTTGAAGAGGCTGTTAATAACGGTAGTTTTAGAGACGATTTATACTATCGTCTGAACGTGGTACCCATACATATACCTCCATTAAAGGAACGGCCTGAGGACATTCCTTTATTAATCCAGCATTTTTTGCTGAAATTCTGTTCCGGTAAAAAAATACGCGTAGAAGGTATAGAAAAGGATGTAATGAGATATCTGGAAAGCTATGACTGGCCAGGCAATGTGAGGGAACTCGAAAATACAATTGAGCGTATGGTTATACTGGCCGACGGCCCTACACTGACGGTTAAAGATATCCCCGCCAGGATTTTAAAGGTATCCGAAAAGCTTACAGGCGGAGATTTGTCTATGGGGGTCCTGCCGAGAGATGGACTTTGTCTCAGTTCCGCCGTGATAAATCTGGAAAAGACTTTAATTCTTCAGGCCCTGGAACAAACAGGTTGGGTGAAAAATAGGGCTGCCAAGTTGTTGCGAATGAACAGAACCACCCTTATTGAAAAGATGAAGAGACAGAATCTTATGGCACCAAACCATGAGGGAGTAAAACGAGGCATGAGCAAGCCTGTACAATAGGAGACTGATTTCTGGTGTTGGTGTTTCACAAAGGATTCAATAAACGTGATGGAAAATATTATTCAAAGAATATTTAGGGCAGCGCTTGGTCTATTTATTGCCTTTGTCATCTGTCCTATAATAAGTATTGAAGCCGCTCAGCGTGAAGTCAAAGTCGCAGTGCTTCCCTTCGATGTCAGTTCCGCTGGTCGGTTTTCTTTTGTCGGTCCTGCTATGGAAGAGATTTTGAGCAGCAGGCTGGCCACGCTGGCCTCGGACGGCATGTCTGTTATGGATTCCCTTGAGATTCGGCATATAACCGGCAAGAAACAGGGGGCTATTTCCTTTCAAGATATAAGAGATATGTCCGGCAAGTTGAGAGTGGACTATGGTATCACCGGCAAGCTGATTTCAGAAGGGGAGCATATAAGAATAGCTATGGATCTGCTGCAGTCGGATTCTGAATCTCCATTATATTCTCTTGTCTTTGTTCCCGAATCACTTGATGAAGTGCCGCTCAGGATCGAAGATTTTGCAACTCAAGCAGCAAACCACATCATGAATGTCCCAAAATCATTGACAGCAGAATCTGATACCGAGGACGAGCAAAAAGTTCTTCAAAAGTCGTCACTTGAGGAAACAGCTCGGAATGAAGATCTGTTAACGGCAAGGATGCATCCTGACTTACTGGTCAAGCAAGCCGACAGGGACTCCGGCAAATCAGAACAGGTTCCCGACGTGTCAGCAGGGGAGTTATATACTCAGGGACTTCCACCTATGCCGCCCGAACCCCTTCCGGATCCTGCCTCAACCATTTCCTCTCTGCCGCCGAAAACCGAGGCCGCAGATAAAAAAAATAAAAAAGGCTGGTTCTCCTGGATTAGAAAACCCTGGGGGAGCCAGGATACGTCTGTTCAAGATGCAGCTTCTGTCTCAGTCATTCCTGATAAACCAACAGAAATCAAGACTGCGGAAGACCATGCCGCCGCTGTTGTCCCTCAGGAATCAAAGGCTGAACAGCCCATTCTCACTGATGGGCCTGTATGGCAGTGGTATTGATTTCCCCTGAGTAGACCAAGACGGCTTCTCCTTCAAGGAAAACGTCCCCGACTTCCCGGCCCTCTAGATGGAAGTAGACAGTTAATATTTCACCACTTAGTGTCGAGACCTTGACCGGGCTCTCAGTCAAGTTTTTGCAGGCAGAAAGTATGGCACTGGCCACTGCCCCGGTACCACAGGCCAGTGTCTCATTTTCCACTCCTCTTTCATAGGTCCGGATAAGTATAGTCTGCCTGTCGGATATTTGAACAAAGTCTACATTAGTGCCTGCAGGCTGAAAGAGCGGGTCAAATCTTATGAGCCTTCCCCATTCTAATATAGGGACTGACTCCAAGTCCGGAGTTAAATATATTGCGTGTGGTACGCCGGTGTTCAGGCAATGAAGAAAAAAGGTCTTATTGTGGATCTTTATTGGTACATCCAGCTTGAGATCTTTTGGTCGGGTAAGCTGAAGCTTTACAGTAGATTTCTCTACAGCTGCGTGTATGATTCCTGCCTCTGTCTCAAAACTGAGTTTTTCAGGGGCAATGCCTGAAAGATGGGCGAATCTGGCTGCACAACGTCCGCCATTTCCGCACATTTCTGCTGTGCTGCCATCGGCATTAAAAAAATGCCATTTAAAGTCTGCCCTGTTTGAGTTTTCAATGAGTATAAGCCCATCGGCACCTACTCCAAACTTGCGCCTGCACAGAAGTTTGGCCAGATTAGGCCCTTGGCGGTCATCGATCTTGCCTTGACGGTTGTCTATCAGGATGAAATCATTTCCACTTCCGTGCATCTTTTTAAAAGAAAGGAATTCCATAACAGATTACCAAATGGTCTCTCCCAGTAGAAGGCGTGCATAGGTTTCACGTTTTCTAATTACCTTAAACTGATCGTCCCTTACCATGACCTCCGGAACTCTGGGCCTAGAGTTATAATTGGAAGACATGCTGAAACCGTAAGCCCCGGCACTCATGACCGCCAGTAAACTGCCCTGGTTAAGGTCCGGCATGGGCCGTTCTCTGGCGAGGAAGTCCCCTGTCTCACATATTGGCCCCACTATGTCTGTTGTATGTAAATGCGTGTCGGTCTTTATTACAGGTATGATTTCGTGGTATGCTTCGTAAAGAGAGGGGCGGGCAAGGTCATTCATGGCGGCGTCAACAATATAAAACCGCTTTTCTCCCGTATCTTTGGTATATAAAATCTTTGTTACCAAAATGCCGGCGTTGCCGACAATGGACCTACCTGGTTCTATAATCAGGCAGTGCGAAAGATCATTGATTTCAGACAGGAGTGCCTGGGCATAAGCATCAGGCTGAGGTGGGATTTCATCCTGATATTTTATGCCAAGACCGCCACCTATGTCGATGAAATCGAGCTTTATTCCAAAGTCATCAAGTTCCCGGAGTAAGAACTTAATTCTCCTTATTGCGTCTACAAAGGGCTCAACCTGGATTAGCTGAGAGCCTATATGACAATCTATTCCCACTACATCAAGCTCATTTCTTTTAGAAGCAATCTTATAAGCCTTCAGGGCCTGAGACATGGGCAGGCCGAACTTGTTTTTCTTAAGGCCGGTGGAAATATAGGGATGGGTATTTGCGTTTACATCAGGATTTACCCTGAAAGAGATTCTGATACGGCATTTAAGGCGTCGTGCCTGTCTGGAGATGGCATCCAGCTCCTCCATAGACTCTACATTAAACATGAGGATGTCGGCCTTTGCGGCTTCGCGGATCTCTTTTTCCGTTTTGCCCACACCGGAATATACTATTTTACCTGCGGGGATTCCTGCTTTGAGTGCCCTGTGAAGCTCTCCTCCTGAAACGATATCGGCGCCGGCCCCTAATTCTCCCAGGAGGTTTAATACAGTCAGGTTGCTGTTCGCCTTGACAGCAAAACATATCAAGTGCGGGTGCCCTGAGAATGCCTTGTCAAAGGCATTGAAGTTATGGGTCAGAGTAGCTGAACTGTACAGATAGAAAGGTGTCTTTACCTTACTTGCTATCTGCTTAACCGGTATGTTTTCGCAGTATAGTTCTTTATCTTTATAATGGAAGTAATTCATTGTTCATCCGGTCTTTCCTCAACCACCTCCACCTTTGCAGGTTTGGACAAAGGGCTTTCGTTTGGTGGATCCGCCTTGTCAATTGCGGTTACCCAATATGTATACACTCCGCTGGGCAATATGGTCCGGTCCACAAACCTGGATATAGGTAAAGGCTTGTTATTTAGTTTGTCTAGTAGGTCATCGGGTCCTTTTCTATATACAATATAGCCTGAAATGTCCGACTCCGTTTTGCCCTGCCAGAAGAGCTCGGTTCCCATGGGAACCCTGATAGCAACCAGATCCAATGGTGCAGCCGGCGGGATAATATCCTCCGGCTGCACCGGGTTTTCAGGCGTACAGGGTCCCTCAATTTCAGTACCATGATATAGTAGAACCGCCGCCACCTTATATTGATAACGAGTCCTCTTCTTTGTCGAGAGATCTAAATAGTCTGTGGAATCTACCAGATCAGCGACGATCTTCCATTTATCCGCCCCCTTTCTGGCCCGGTAGATCCTGTATAAAAGTCCTTTGTCCACAGGACTGCCGTCCATCCATTGTGATGGTGACTGCCAGGAGAGATAAACCCCGTTTTTTGTCAGCTGAACTAAGAATCCTGAAGGCGCTGATGGTAAAACATGCCAGGCCAAAGAGACCTGATTCGACATATCGCTGACATTCAACCATCCCTTTACGGTACGGACTTTGTATATATAATGCATACCGGAACGAACTGTTCGGTCTTCATATACCATCTTCCTTGCCTTTTTGGGTTCCGCATCAAATGGAACTTCAATAATTTGTCCAAAAGGCGGTGGGCAACCCTCACAATATTCCTTATGTGGTATCTCTGCCTTTAACAGCCGGAATCCTTTGATCCTGACAAGGGGGCTGTCATCTCTGTTTCTTATCGGAATACTCCATTTCAGCTCAATACCATCAGGGATAATTTTATAGCTTAAGTCATTGATGGGCTTAGGCCGGAGTGTACCGGGAGGGACAGGAGGCGCCTTGCGTCCACAGGAGGCCAGTAAAATGCAAAGGGTAAAGATGGTTAACCTCCAAAAAATTATCTGAGCGATATTATTCATAAATGATTTTTTTCTCTGCCTTTGCCAGTGCCTCCTTCACTCGCTCGGGTGCAGTACATCCAGGACAACGCCTTGTTCCCACAGAACCCTCTATTGACAGTACATCAAATATCTCCTCGTCTATAAGGGACGAAAAGGCCTTTAGGTCTTCAAGACTCATATCTGTAAGGTCTTTGCCCTGGGAAATGCACTGTAAAACCGCCTTGCCGACTACTGAATGGGCCTGTCTGAAAGGCATTCCTTTTTTTACAAGGTAATCAGCAAGGTCAGTGGCAGTGAGAAAACCCCGTGTTACAGTCCGGTGGATATGTTCTTCCTTTGGGACAAGTCTGGCCACCACAGCAGCCATTATCTCCACTGAGGCGCATACGGTATCAACCGTGTCGAATAGCGCCTCTTTGTCTTCCTGGAGATCTCTATTGTAGGCAAGGGGAAGACCTTTAATAATAGTGAGAAGAGACATCAGACTGCCGTACACCCTGCCGGTCTTTCCTCTCACCAGTTCGGGCACATCTGGATTCTTTTTCTGTGGCATTATGCTTGAGCCGGTACAAAAGCCGTCAGGGAGATCCACAAAGCTGAATTCTGCAGAGGTCCATATAATCAGTTCTTCAGATAGCCGACTCAAATGGGCCATTATAATGCTCGCCGTTGCCAGAAATTCGATAATAAAGTCCCTGTCACTTACCGCGTCCAGGCTGTTAGCGGTAATTCCCTGAAAGCCAAGCTGCTCCGCCACGTATTCTCTGTCTATAGGAAAGCCGGTTCCGGCCAGGGCAGCACTTCCAAGGGGGCAAATATTTACCCTCTTTCTGCAGTCTTGGAGTCTATCCCTGTCGCGCATGAACATTTCAAAATAGGCCAACATATGATGCGGCCAGAGAACCGGCTGTGCTCTCTGGAGATGGGTATAGCCCGGTAGTATCAGATCCTCGTGTGACCTGGCCTGATGCAAAAGTGCTTTCTGCAGCAACGAGAGGAGTCCAGTAAGGCGATCGATTTCTTCTCTTAGATAAAGTCTGCTATCTGTAGCAACTTGATCATTGCGGCTTCTGGCTGTGTGGAGTCTTTTCCCGGCTTCTCCAATACGCTCAATCAGGGCCTGCTCTATGTTCATATGTATATCTTCAAGCTCTTGGCTCCAGACAAAGTCTCCAGACTCGATTTCTTCTTCTATCTCACTAAGTCCATTAACTATGGCGTCGGCGTCTTTATCCGAGATAATCCCCTGTCTTGCCAGCATGAGGGCATGGACTTTACTTCCTGCTATGTCCTGACGATAAAGTCTGCAGTCATAGTGGACTGACGCGGAAAACCCCTCCAGTATTTTTTCAGTTGCCTCAATAAATCTGCCGTCCCACGGTTTTTTTGAGACCTTTTTGTCCTCATTCATAGTATCATAATACCTTCTGATATCTAAAAGTGCCTTTGCTTATTCAATTGATTGGGTGCTCGATGTGTCTTTTCCCCTCTTTGCATCTTTTTCAGGTTAATTACTTGTTGTAACCAAGGCAACCAGGATTTTTCAGAAAAGTATAAAGAGGAAGTAGAGATGTCCTTGATTTAAGACAAGGAATTAGTGGCCGATTCCGACATTTCCCCCATGGGATATGAGCCCAGCCATTCAAGAAAGGCGCAGCCTTTTCGGATGGCTTCAATTCCTTTTTGTACGGTGGAATCTTCTATATGGCCTTCAATATCTACATAAAACAGATATCTCCATGGCTCGTTTTTTATGGGCCTGGACTGTATTTTTGTAAGGTTTATTCTAAGCTTTGCCAATGGCTCTAGTAATTTAAACAGTGACCCCGGACGGTCTTCCAGGCTTAAAAGCAGGGACGTCTTGTCTTTCCCGCTCGGCTTGGGACACTCATTGCCGAGAACCAGAAAACGGGTGGTGTTTCCTGCAAAGTCCTCGATATGCCTGGCGACTGTCTGCAGATTATAAGTGCGGGCTGCCAAGGGACTGGCAATAGCCGCTACGGAAGAATCAACCGCTGCCCACCGTGCGGCCTGTGCAGTGCTGACCACTTCTTCTGTCGGGATTGCGCGCATATTACTTTGCAGCCATTTCCTGCACTGGGCCAGGGGTTGGGGATGGGAAAGGATGCGGCGGATTTTGTCTGTTCTGCCGCTCTGACTGATAAGGTCGTGAATAATAGGCAAATAAACTTCCCCGCATACCTTGACCTTAAAATCGCAAAGCCCGTCCATGGCAAGGGCGACAGTCCCTTCAACTGAATTTTCTATAGGTACCACTCCATAGTCCGTACGTCCTCGTTCTACTTCTTCAAATACCTCGGTAATGTTCTCCATGGGAATAAACTCAGGGGTATTACCGAAGAACCGGGCTGCTGCCATATGGCTAAAGGTTGTCTCAGGGCCTAAGTATCCCAACCTGACCGGCCGTTGCGCGTTTCTGCAGGCGGATATTATCTCTCCGAATATGATCCTTAGACCTCCCGGAGGGAATTTATTCGCATTTTGCTTCAAAATGTGCTGGATTACTTCGCGTTCACGCGAGAGATCAAGGGGCTGTTGGGAGGATTCTGCCTTAGTCCGCCCGATCTCTTCCGCTACCTTCAGACGTTCTTGGAGCAGGCCTACAAGTTCTGCATCTATTTCATCAATTCGTTGTCTTAGACGCTTAAGTTCTTTATGCTGGTTGTCATCCATTATTGGAATCGATTATCTCTTTGATGGCAATTAGTTCATGCCTGATTTCCTTGAGCAACTTATCTGTGCTGTCTCCGCCGTTCTTCATTTTTTGTTCTTCTGCAATCCGCCTTCTGGCACCTGCTATGGTAAATCCTTGATCGTAAACTAGAGTCTTTATATGCCTTATAAAATCTATATCTTCGATCCTGTAAAGACGTTGTTTTGCAACCCTATGAGTACGGATTTGCCGAAATTCGCCTTCCCAATAGCGAAGCACATGAGGTTCAACTCCGATTAACTCACTTACCTCACCTATCCGGTAATATTTCTTCCCCTTTCCTGGCATTTATGGTCCTCTTAAGTGCTCGGCTGGGGTGGAAAACAACTGTACGCTGGGCGTTAATAATAATAGGTTCTCCATTAACAGGATTAGTCCCTCTGCGTGCTAGTTTTTGCACACTGCGCAAAGTACCAAACCTCACAATCTTTACTTGATCGCCATTTAGAAGTGTTGACTTGATATGGCTGAAGATCGCATTAACCAATTGCTGGCTGACACGCATGGAATAGCCAAGTTCATTGCTCACTGTCTCAGCGATTTCCCGCTTGGTCAAAGCGCCCATCAGTTCCTCAGACTTGCCTTAAAGGATTGAAGAATAGAGCTGACAACTGGATCATGGACTTCTGAAACTTCACGATCTGAAAGTGTATGGTCGAAGGCCCTGTATGTAAAGCGCATGCCTATACTTTTTGATCCTTCCGGAACAGGTTTCCCTCTGTAAACATCAAATATCCTGACTTCTTCAAGAAGATCCAGGCCCTGGCTGGAAATATATTCCAAGAGATCTTGAGCCGAAAGCCTGTCAGGGACAATTACCGCGATATCTCTTTCCACAGCAGGATACTTGGCAAGGGGAGTAAATTTAAGTTGTTTTGACGCGGCTGTTTCTAAAGCAGTAAACGAGAGTTCAAATATAAATACCGGTCCGTCTATATCCCAAAATTCCAAAACATCGGGATCGATTTGACCAAAGCTGCCCAAGACTTGATTTTCTTTACATACTATACTGGCTGAAGTCCCCTGCAGATAAAAAGGAACATCCGCGTTCTTTAATAGGGTTTTCCACCCTGATATTCCAAGGGCCTGAAACAGACCTTGCAGTACTCCTTTTAAATCAAAGAGATCCACTTGCTCACTAGGCCATGACCATGATTCGGGATAACGTGCTCCTGTATACAGGCCGACTATTTCCTGTTCTTCAAAGGGGAGTTCGCCTGCTTCCCTTGCATAAAATACAGTGCCAATCTCAAAAAGTCCAAGGTCCATGTTGCGCCTCGACTGATTTCTGGCTACTGTCTCCATAAGTGAGGGGATAATACTGGTTCTCATTACTGATTGATCGTCGTTTAAAGGGTTCTGCACATTCAGCATTCGCATCCTTGGATCATTTTTATCCAGGCCCAAGACCTTTATTTCCGCTGGTGACATAAAACTATACGAGATTACCTCTGTCATGCCCTGAGATGTGAGTATACTTCTTATCCTTTCAACAAGTTCTTGAGATGGATACGGAGCCCTGGTTGCAATTCCCGCGCGGGGTACATGAGTCGGTATATCAGGAAAGCCATAGAGTCGGGCTATTTCTTCTACAAGATCTACCTCTTCTTTCAGATCGAGACGGTATGTGGGTACCGTCCCTTTTATTTTTTGATCATCAATATGGTCTAGTTCAATACCGATCCTTTTAAGAAATTGGGCTATCTGTCCGGTCTCAAGCCCTGTACCGAGTAGTCTGTTGACCCTTTCTGGACGAAGAGCCAGATATCCAGGTTTATATGGTTTTGGATAAATATCCTTAATCTCCCCAACCATACGGCCGCCGGTTATCCGACTAACGAGTTCCACTGTCCTGTAAAGCGCACTTAATACGCCTTCCGGGTCAACTCCCCGCTCAAACCGGTACGAGGACTCTGTAATCGTTCTAAGAACCTTTGACGTCCTTCTTACTTGCATTGGAATAAACCAGGCGCTTTCAAGGAGTATACGTCTCGTATCATCATTGACTTCGGTTTCGGCTCCACCCATGACACCGGCTACCGCTACCGGTCTCTCTGCATCCGCAATAACCAGCATGTCCGGACGGATTTCTCTGTGTTTTCCGTCAATGGTCTTTATTTTTTCTCCGGGCCTTGCTGCCCTGACTTCAATAACCGGCCCTGCCAAACTATCAAGATCAAAGGCATGGAGCGGTTGCCCCCGTTCGATCAGTACGTAGTTTGTCACATCCACTACATTATTTATCGGCCTGATTCCACTGGCCTGTAATCTCATGGCCATCCAGTGAGGGGAAGGACCGATCTGGACCCCTTCCATTACGGCAGCTGTATATCTGCCGCACAGCTCAGGGAGCTTTATGGAAATGGGGATCTGTTGATTTGGGGATCTGTTGATTTGGGGATCTGTTGATTGAGGGATTGTCAAAGGGATGCCGTATATGGCGGATACTTCTCTGGCGACTCCCAGGACGCTGAGACAGTCAGGACGGTTTGGAGTAACGGCGATATCCAGGATCCAGTCGCTCAATCCCATAAAATCTATAAGGGATTTACCCGGCTCGCATCCGGAGGCGGGTTTCAGTTTAAGGATTCCTGTTTTGTCTTCACCGATACCAAGTTCAGCCTCTGAACAAAGCATTCCATCAGAAAGTATTCCATAGACGTTAGAAGATTTCACGGTCGTACCGTCGGACAACACGGTTCCGGGCCTTGCCAACGCTGTCAACATCCCTTTTTCTACATTGGCTGCCCCACAGACTACGTCAAATTCCTGTTCACCTGTTGTTACCGTGCAAACTTTCAAATGCGACGCATGGGAGTGAGTGACGATCTTCTTGACCGCGCATATGGTGACCGGGGTCAGACCTTTGTAGAAATACTCCACCTCTTCTACTTCAAGGCCTTTCATGGTGAGATCTTCCGCCAGCGTCTCTACAGGCACGGTAAAATGTACAAATTCTTTGAGCCAGGAGGTCAGGATTAGCATAAGATTCTTTTGTTAATCAAAATTGATGGAGAAAACGTAGGTCGTTATCATAAAAAAGACGGATATCGTCAATACCGAATTTGAGCATTGCGATTCTTTCTACTCCAAGGCCGAATGCGAAGCCGCTAAATTCTTCGGTATCATAACCCACGTGCCTGAATACCTCTGGATGCACCATGCCGGCCCCCAGCACTTCCAGCCAGCCGGTCTGAGAACATATTCTGCAGCCCTTGCCCTTGCATATGACGCACTGAATGTCTATTTCCGCGCTGGGCTCCGTAAACGGAAAGAAGCTCGGTCTGAAACGTACCAAGGTATTCGAATCAAATATCTGTTGGACAAAGGCGGTCAATACCCCTTTGAGTCCTGCAAAGGAGACATCCCTGTCCACCATAAGACCTTCTACTTGGTGGAACATCGGGGTATGGGTTATATCCGAGTCGCACCTGTACACCTTGCCCGGTGCAATTACACGAATCGGCGGCTGTTGCCTTTCCATGGCGCGGATCTGTATCGGGGAGGTGTGAGTTCGAAGCAGGACCTTGTCGTCAATATAAAAAGTGTCCTGCATGTCTCTGGCAGGATGATCGGGAGGAATATTCAGGGCCTCAAAGTTATAAAAGTCAAGTTCTACTTCAGGACCCTGGACCACGATAAAGCCCATCCTCTCAAATACAGCACATATTTGATTCATCACCTGTGTGATGGGATGTAATCTGCCAAGCCGTCTTTGCCTTCCTGGAAGTGTAGGATCCAGTCCTGGAATAAAGGTGCTGACATGGACGTCCTTTAACGCCTTCTTGCGGGCATTGATAGCTGCCTCTAGATCCTTTTTGAGCCTGTTGGCCAGTAGCCCGACCTTTGGACGTTCTTCGGCAGAAAGCTTTCCTATGGCCTTTAAGACCAGAGTCACTTCCCCTTTACGGCCAAGGACCCTGACTTTTATATTTTCAAGATCTTTATCGCTGGACGCTGATTTTATGGCCTCAAGGGCCTGAGACCTGATTTCCTCTAGGCGCTCCTGCATATATTCGGTTCTTTATCAGGCGCCCTTTGCCGTTTCTACAAGAGAGGAAAAGGCATTTAAATCTGTTACTGCAATATCGGCGAGCATTTTTCGGTCTATCGCAATCCCTGCCTTGGTAATACCTTTAATAAAGCGGCTGTAGGAAATGCCATTCAGCCTGCAGGCCGCGTTAATGCGGATTATCCACAAGCGACGAAACATGCGTTTTTTGGTCTTGCGATCTCTGTAGGCATAGCAAAGTCCCTTTTCCACAGTCTCCTTTGCCTGTTTGAAACAGAGGCGTCTGGCACCTCTGTATCCTTTGGCCATATTGAGTATCTTTTTGCGACGACGATGGGCCTTAAAGCCCCTTGTAACCCGTGGCATTTTTTTAAGCTCCTTTTAGGTCAAAATTTATGCTGAGCGCATCAGATAAAAGGCATCATCCGCCTAATTGATTTGACCCTTGCTTCAGAAATCTCAACGTCTTTTCTAAGGTCCCTTTTGCGTTTACGTGTCTTGGAGGTCAAAAGATGGCTCGAACCCGCCTTTCTGTACATAAACTTCCCGGTCCCCGTCTTTTTGAAGCGCTTTGCGGCAGCGCGTCTGGTCTTTATCTTTGGCATAATTATTTATCCTTAATAATCTGCTGAAAAATCGCAGGCGGCCCAAAGGCCGTACTAATCCCCTGTAAATTATACAAACATTAATAAATAAACCCATAAGGGTTTCAGGTCAATCTTTTCTGGGAGCAAGTATTGTGTGCATTAACGGACCTTGCTTGACAGGAACGTTCTCAGAGACGGCAATATCGGTCATCTCCTCCACAATTTGTTTTAATAAGGTATATCCCAATTCAGGGTGGGCGTTTTCCCGGCCTCTAAACCTCACAGTAACCTTTACTTTATTCCCGGCGCCAATGAACTGCCTTATTCGTCTCTTTTTTACATCGAGATCATGCACATCCGTTCTTGGACGCATTTTGATCTCTTTAACTTGAATAATGGTCTGTTTTTTCCGGGCCTCCTGAGCCTTTTTGCTCTGCTCATACTTGAACTTTCCGTAGTCCATAATACGGCAGACCGGTGGCTCGGCATTCGGGGCCACCTCTACCAGATCTAATCCCACAGCTTCCGCTTTTGCCAAGGCTTCATCCAGAGTTACTACTCCGAGCTGCTTTCCGTCCTCACTCACGAGGCGTATTTCCTTGGCCCTGATCCTATAGTTTACATTGACTGGAATTTCTCTTGCGATACTACACCCCCACTGTTTTTCAAGTTAATACCCTTTGACCGAGTTAAAAAATCTCTGACACTGATCAGACTGCTCTAGTTCTGTATGCACATTTTTCTAAAAAGTACATTTTTATACTATTAACTTGTCAACAAATAAAGACTTCCCTGCATTCTTTTTGCACCATAGCGATAAAATCATTAACAGACATAGCCGTCAGTTTCCGGCCTTTTTGAGTACGAGGACTTACGGTCATGTCAATTATTTCCTGATCGCCGATTACCAACATGTAAGGGATCTTGTCAAGTTGGGCCTCCCGGATCTTTTTGCCCAGCTTTTCATTTTTGAGATCGGCTTTTGTCCTGATACCTGCAGTCCTGAGTTTTTTGACAACTGATCCAGCCCACTTGTTCTGTCTGTCGGTGACGGTTATAACAATGGCCTGAACAGGGGCCAGCCAGAGAGGAAAGGCCCCTGCATAGTGTTCGATCAGTACACCGAAGAACCGCTCCAAGGAGCCAAGCAGGGCCCTGTGTACCATGATCGGTGTATGGGGCCGGCTGTCTTCTCCTATATAACGTACATCAAATCTCTCAGGGAGGTTAAAGTCAACCTGTATGGTCGAACACTGCCATGAACGATCCAGACAATCTTTGATTTTTATATCGATCTTGGGACCATAAAACACGCCTTCACCAGGATCTATTTCATAGGTCAATCCCTGCTTCTCAAGTGCCTGCCTGAGTGCGTCGGTTGCACGCTCCCAATTTTCGTCCGAGCCTACATATTTGTCGGGACGGGTGGAGAGATAGATTTCATATCGCTTGAAGCCAAATACCCTCAGGACATATAGAGTTAAATCCAGAATTTCATGAATTTCCTCGTTGAGTTGATCCGGTCGGCAAAAGACATGTCCGTCGTCCTGGGTAAATCCTCTGACCCTCATGAGTCCGTGCAGGGTACCTGTCCTTTCATAGCGATAGACAGTACCGAGTTCGCACCAGCGCAAGGGAAGTTCCCTGTAACTACGTATCTGTGATTTGTAGATCGCTATGTGAAAGGGGCAGTTCATTGGTCTTAACTGATAGGCCACTTGGTCGATTTCCATGGGGAGATACATGTTCTCAGTGTAGAAATCCAGATGGCCGCTGGTCTTCCAGAGGTCCCTGCGGGCAATATGAGGAGTAAAGAGTAGGTCGTAATCCCTCCGGAAGTGCTCATTTCGCCAGAAATCCTCAATTATCTTGCGGATAATGCCCCCCTTGGGGTGCCATAGTATAAGCCCTGGGCCGATTTCTTCATGTATGGAAAAAAGGTCCAGATCTCTGCCAAGACGACGGTGATCCCGTTTTTTGGCCTCTTCCAGACGATTCAGGTGTTCTTTTAGAGATTTTTTATCAAAAAAGGCCGTTCCGTATATACGCTGGAGCATCGGCCGGGTCTCATCTCCCTTCCAGTATGCCCCTGCAAGGCTGTTTAGCTTAAAGGCCTTCAAGTGACCCGTGTGGGGAAGATGAGGCCCTTTGCATAGATCTATGAATTCTCCCTGGCTGTAAATTGAGACCGTTTTTACCCCTTGATCATCAAGTTCATCCAGTATTTCTAGTTTATATCTCTCACCAAGCTTCTCAAATCGTTTTTTTGCCTCATCCAGGGATATATTTTCTCTTGTTATGTCTTGAGACCTCTTTACGATTTCCTTCATCCTGGCCTCTATCTTTCCCAGGTCTTCAGGGGTAAAGGGCCTTTGGTAATCAAAATCATAGTAAAACCCATTTTCTATTGCCGGTCCTATACCTAATTGTATATCTTGGAAAAGCTCCTTAACGGCCTGGGCCATAATATGTGATGCAGTATGCCTTAAAACTTCAAGGCTATTATCATCTCCGGGTAATATAGCCTCTATTCTGCAGTCATGTGTAAGAGGTGTGGAAAGGTCTTTTAATTCCCCGTCAATTCGGACAAGAATCGTCTTTTTTTGCTTACTCTTACTGAGTACGCCGGACAGGAATTCAGAAGCAGGAGTCCCGTCTTTAATCCGCTCTATGTTTCCGCCATTAAAATTTATAGTGATGACATGTGTTTCAGTCTCTGCCATTAGTCTCTCTTCAAAGCAAAAAAGGCATCTTTGACCCTTGGTGTGGGCAAAAAAGATGCCTTTTAAAAGTCATAGGAGGACAGAAAATGGATATTGGTAGGCGCGGGCGGGATCGAACCGCCGACTTCTACCGCGTCAAGGTAGCGCTCTCCCCCTGAGCTACGCGCCTTCCCACGGTTATTTAAAATTATACAAAAATTTGTCCTCAAGGCGTTAAAGTTGATAACAAGATTGGCCGGAGGTGTCAAGGTAATTGCGCAGGGAGAATCAGGTGCTGAGTCAACAAAGATATCCAATAAACAAAAGTAATTGGAGGAAATATAGTTTCAAAATAAGTACTATTTTATAAGCCCTTGACCCGGGCTCAAGCTGTCCATAATTTATCTTTTAAAATCATCTATTTTTCAAAAGACTCGATAGATAATGGGGGATATATCATGGAGAAAAGTCAATACGCCAGAATGGATAGGTTGGTTAAAGAGAAACGGCATGATACTTACAGAGAGCCCGGCAAATGGACAGAGCCGACAATGTGTACTGAATGCAAGGCCCTTTTCATGGACGGACGGTGGTCCTGGAAAAAACCTCCGGTTGATTCCAACAAGGTGGTCTGCCCGGCCTGCAAGCGCATTGCCGACAACTATCCGGCGGGTCGCATAGAGATAAAAGGCCCTTTCTTTAAGAGGCACCGGGAAGAGATTTTGAATCTCATGCGCAATGAGGAAGAACAGGAGAAGAGAGAACACCCAATGGAGAGGATCATGTCCGTTGTTGATGAAGAAGATTATACACTTGTAACCACGACAGGGGTCCATATAGCACGTCGGATCGGAGATGCCCTTTCTAGGGCCTATCAGGGTGATCTTGATTTCCAGTATGGTGATGCGGAAAAAAGTATAAGGGTCTATTGGCATCGATAGCAGCATCAAAAGCAGTCTGATTAAATCCGTTAGGAGTTTGACTGGTCTAAGATACTTTAATTTGCTTGGAAGCTATTTACGTCAAAGAGAAAAGAGTATTAAAACCTTCAAAAATGTGTTCGGCTCTCTTTGAATCAAGGAAGTAGAGACGGTCAGTTCTTCCCTAACCTTTATTCTGAAGGCGGAGTTAGTTGAGTTATGGATAAGATTATTCCGGTTTTAATATTTATTGCAGGCGTTCTTTCAGGGGCTGGTCTTTTTTGGCTTTTTCATCGTGCTGAAATTACTCGGGTTCGGAGGCAATTGAGATTGGAATGCGAATCCGAGCGTATCGCCCTGAATGAAAGGGTCAATGCCAGAGATAAACAGCTCTATGATCTCGAGGCCGTTCTTGAAAGGGTCAACAGTGAGACAAAGGACCTTCGAGATCAAATACATGCCGAATCCGAGAGACGGTCGGCTGCAGAGGAAAGGATCTCCCGCATTCCGGAACTGAAGGATTTATTGAGTACTAAAGAAGCAAGAATTTGCCGGCTTCAAGAGGAGAATACCCGACTTAAGACGCGATTATCGGAATTAGAGACCCATATTACAGATGAGAGAAAATCAATCCAAGAGAAGATGGATGTGTTAAACAATGCCCGGACAAACTTGGCTGATGCTTTTAAGGCCCTTTCCGCCGAAGCCCTGAGGAATAATAACCAGTCATTCATAGATCTTGCAAAGGCCACGCTTGAGAAATTTCAGATTGAGGCCCATGGCGACCTTAAACAGCGGCAAAAGGCAGTAGAAAATCTGGTTTTACCTGTCAGGGAGTCTTTATTAAAGGTGGACTATCAGATACAGGAGATAGAAAAGGCGAGAAAAGAGGCCTATGGCGGTCTGTCTGAGCAGGTAAGGTCACTGATTACCACACAGGAGAAACTTCAATCTGCAACAGGAAATCTGGTTAAGGCACTTCGCACCCCTTCTGTGCGCGGTCGTTGGGGTGAAATTCAGCTAAAGAGGGTTATCGAAATTGCCGGCATGTTGCCATACTGTGATTTCGTCGAGCAAAAGACAGTTACTGCCGGTGACTGCCATATCAGGCCTGACCTGATAGTCAACCTGCCAGGCGGGAAAAATGTGGTGGTCGATGCCAAGGCCCCGCTGCAGGCATATCTGGAGGCCATGGAGGCCAAAGATGACAGGACAAGACTGGAATACCTGAAGGACCATGCACGTCAGGTGAATGAACACATGAGGAAATTGAGTTCAAAGGCCTATTGGCAGCAGTTTGAGTCTACACCTGAGTTTGTAGTCATGTTTTTACCCGGGGAGAACTTCTTTAGCGCGGCCCTTGAACAGGATCCGGGATTAATTGAAAAGGGCGTAAAAGACTGCACAATCCTTGCCACACCTACCACACTGATTGCCTTGCTCCGTGCTGTGGCATATGGATGGAGACAGGAGAAAATCGCAGAGAGCGCTCAGTCAATAAGCAAGATCGGGAATGAACTCTATGAACGCCTTTGTGTCTTTACCGATCATTTTTCCGGAGTAGGTAAAGGACTGGATCGAGCCATAGAGAATTACAACAGGGCAGCAGGTTCTTTGGAGAGTCGAGTACTGCCGGCGGCTCGGCGCTTTACGGAGCTTGGCATTGCTTCAAAAAGAGAAATTCCACCTGTGTCGCTTGTAGAAAGGTCGTCCAGGACGCTCCAGGCGACGGAGTTTGTTTGTGACCAAGGTACTGCAGAAAACGAGAAGGGGTGATTTACATAATGATTGATTTTTTGGGATCAGGGGCACTCAATATAGATCTTATCTATGAGGTCAATAGTCTTGAGGATGTTAGGTCGGCTGGCTTCGATCTCTATGCTGGACACGAGATATCGGGAGACCATAAAACGGCAAAAGCACTTATGGATTTTCTCCATAGCCATGGAGTGCTCATGGCCAAAAGCGGGGGCGGCTCTTCCGCTAATACCGTATGTGCCCTCGGACGTCTTGGTCACGAGGTTTGCTTCATTGGTACGGCAGGTGAAGACGAGGCCGGTGATTTTATACTGAGTTCTATGAGGGGTGTGGATTCCTCCCTTGTGAAGCAGGTCGGCAGGAGTGGAATCTGTATAATTGTAATAGAAAAGATGGCAATGGACAGGGCCATGTTTGTTGTTTCTCATGACCGTGAGATGGAATTTCTTAGTCCTGTAGTCCTGAAAAGGGTTCTGGATACTAGAGTACTCCATTTCAGTTCCCTGGTTCAGCCTCATGGAATTTCTATCCAGAAAGAGCTGGCCGATGTCCTTAGAGAGGAACAGATACTGTCTTTTGACCCGGGGGAACTTTATGCAGCAAGGGGCATTGAGGCCCTGTCAGACGTTCTCAAAAGGACGGATATACTTTTTATAACGGAGGAGGAGGTAAGGTTAATGACAGGCAGGACAGGTAATGCCGGGTTTGATGCCATTTATCCCCTGTTGAGTGAGAACCGGACAAATCACGATTCTTCGGGATTAAGGCTCTTCCAGGACATGGGGGGTTCTGCCATAGTATGCAAACAGGGTTCAAAGGGTGCAACCATTTATAGTCCTAATTTATCTATGACAATTCCGGCTGAGAATGTTTTAAAAGTAGTTGACAACACCGGTGCGGGAGATGCATTTAATGCAGGCTTTTTGCATGTTATGCTTCAAGGGGCATCGATCCATAAATGTCTCATGTCCGGTATAAGACTGGCCGCTCTTTCCATGTCGGACTTCGGCAGAGGCTGGTTGGACAGGCTGAATTTCTGAAAAAGGAGGGAATATGTGGAGTTTCGGTTGGTGGACAACAGGTAGAGACCAGGCAGCCATTGATTTGTTTGAGGCCGTTTTTAATGCTATTACAGATCGGGTTATCCCCGGAAAAATTTCATATGTATTTTCTTCGAGAGAAACCGGAGAAAGCGAATTTAATGATAGGTTGGTGAAAACGGCTGCACACTTCGGTATTTCTGTGATCAGTCTTTCAGCAGCGCGTTTCCATCCTGATCTCAGAAAACAGGATCGTGAATTATGGAGACAGGCATATCACAAAGAGGTCTTTGATAGAGTGAAAGGTTTTCCGGCCCAAGTGGTAGTGCTTGCAGGCTATATGTGGGTAGTCAGTCCGGAGATCTGTAAGAAACTCTCAATTATCAACCTCCATCCTGCAGCCCCTGGAGGCCCTTCCGGCACCTGGCAGGAGGTGATCTGGCAGTTGCTGGATAAGAAGGCCGATAAGACCGGAGTCATGATGCACCTTGTGACTTCGGAACTCGACAAAGGGCCTGCTATCACCTATTGTTCCTTTCCCATACAGGGAGGTGCATGGGATTCCCTGTGGGAACAGTTTGAGCACATGCTTCAAAAATCAAGCCTTGAAGAGATAAAGGAAACATATGGAGAATTGCAACCACTTTTTGCCAAAATCCGCAATGAGGGAGTAAAAAGGGAGCTTCCGCTCATTGTCCAGACCATAAGATCACTTGCAAAAGGAGAGATTTCAATCAAGGGTTCCCAGCTATACGACAGCGCAGGAGGCAAATTGGCCGGGCCCTATGATCTTACAGATGCTATCGTTACAACCGCATAGGCGGACATGCCCTCTCCGGTCCCTATAAACCCAAGTCCTTCTGTGGTAGTTGCCTTTATATTGATCTTATTTACCGATACTTCACAGGCATTAGATATATTTTTTGCTATCTCAGTTACATAAGGAACGATTTTAGGGGCCTGGGCAACCAGAGTGATGTCGGCATTTCCCAATGTCCAACCGGAAGAGCCGATTTTTTGAATCACCTCTTTGAGGAGTTCTATACTTGAAATTCCTGCGTAACGTGGATCACTGTCAGGAAAATGTTGCCCCAGGTCGCCCAAGGCGGCAGCTCCAAGGATCGCATCACACAAGGCATGTGTTATGACGTCTGCATCAGAGTGACCAAGGAGGCCATAAGGATATGGGATCTTTACCCCCCCCAAGATAAGGGAGCGTCCGTTCACAAGCCTATGCACGTCATAGCCGAAACCTATTCGAACCGCATTTATATTCATGATGTATAGCTGTTCAGACCCACTCCAAGCTCTTTTCTTGTTATTTCAAGTTTATCCTGATTCTGTTCCCATTTCAGTAGCAACTTATCCTGTTTTTCTCTGAGTGCTTTGTGCTCTCTGATGAGCGGTACACTCCTGTTCTTATCACTAAAAATGTCCGGATCACCAAATAATTTCTCTAAATCTTTTTGTCTTAGTTCAAGCACAGCGATTTGTCCCTCCAACCTTTTTACTTCAGCCAGGAGCGGTTTCAGGGTATTGTATACCAGTTGCCGTCTTTCCGCCTTTTGCCTCTTGTCTTTTTTTCTGTCTTGCTCTTTTTTGTCTAATATCTTGTTTTTACCACTTTCTTCATTTGTGTAATTCCAGGCGGAAGAGCCCGCCGACTCATTTTTCATAACCGCAATGTGGTGAAAATATTCTGTTAGATTTCCGGGATATTCTATTATCTTACCTTCTCTGACATCCCATATCTTTGTTGCCAGATTCTTGATAAATGACTGGTTATGAGAAACAAACAGCAGGGTGCCGTTGTATTCGGAAAGCGCATTGATCAGGGCCTCTGAAGATGAAATGTCCAGATGATTGGTGGGTTCATCCATCAACATGAGATTTCCAGGCTTGACAAGAAGCTTTGAGAGAGAGACGCGTGCCTTTTCCCCTCCGGAAAGGACATCTATAGACTTGTCCACATCCTGACCCGAGAAAAGAAACGCTCCACAGACCCCTCTTACAAAACCGATGCTCTTTTCAGGGACCGCCTTGCGCACCTCCTGAATTACTGTATTCTGAAGGTCAAGCATATCTGAGTGATGCTGTGCGAAATAGGCCATGCTGACCGAGTGTCCGAGAGATATCTTTCCCTCATCCGGCTCTGTTTCACCGGCCAGCATCTTGAGCAGGGTTGTCTTGCCGCATCCATTTCTACCTATAATCGCTACCCGTTCTCCCGTTGATACAGTCAAATTTATGTCTTTATACAAAAGGTTTTCATTAAACCCCTTTGCCATGTTATTAATTGATACTACAATTCTTCCGCTTCGGGGGACCTCTGGAAAAGAAAAACGGGTTGCCTTAATTCTGGAGTGGCCCTTTACCAGTTCCATTTTTTTGAGCAATTTAATCTTGCTCTGTGCCTGTCTCGCCTTACTGGCCTTTGCTCGAAACCTTTCAATGAATTTTTCTGCCTGTTTGACCCGTTGCTCCTGCTTTCCGGACTTTGCCTCCAGTGTTTTACGTTCTTCATCACTGGCCTTTACGAAAAAGTCGTAATTGCCGCTGTAAGATCTCATTCCTTCATGCCCAAGGCTGATAATGCTTTTGATCTGACGGTTCAGGAATTCTCTGTCATGGGAGACAAGAATAATGGCGCCGTCGAAGTCCTGAAGAAATTGCTCAAGCCAGTGCACGGCAGGAATGTCAAGATGATTGGTCGGCTCATCCAGGAGGAGCAGATCATGCCTTTGGTAAAGAAGGCTGGCCAGAGCCGCTCTCATTTTCCATCCACCACTCATAGAAGAGACGGGTCTGCCAAAATCAGACGTAACAAAGCCAAGTCCTGAAAGGATCTTACCCGCCTCATGAGGTGGATATTTCATGTCAAGTCGGTTGATCTCCTGAAGGATTTCCGCCAAATTTCCGGCAGCCTTTATTTGATCCGGTTTGCAAGACACGTTTTTAAGGGATGCATCTGCCCTTTTGAGCTCATTTTTAAGCTGCACCCTTCCGGGAACAGATTCGACAACAGATTGCAGGAGAGGACCGGACAAGGTCTCTTGGACATCCTGTGGCAGGTATCCGACCCGGCTCCTTTTTGCCAACCTGACCCCGCCGCTGTCCGGAGTAATATCCCCGATTATGAGACGGAACAAAGTGGTTTTCCCCGATCCATTAGGGCCTACCAGGCCTACACGGTCTTTGGCCCCCACTTGAAAGCCGATTCCATTAAAAATTTGCTTCCCCGTAAATGAAAGAGATGCCTTTATGACTGTTAAAAGACTCATTGGGAAAAACTTCCTTAACAGAGAGTGCACATAATTACTATTTTATTTTGAAAGCATGAAAGGCATTTATGCCTGCGTATTTTCCGTGCCTGATTTATCCTCATCAAAGTCGATGATCTATATTACATGAATCATTGTTTTTTCAACAGAATAGATACAGGGGAATGTCATACAGATATTCCTGGACCAAGATCGGGGCTGCAGGCTTTTTGTCGAGACAAATTTTACATCAGGGGCCGCAATTTCATGAATCCGCATTCATTCTGTTCTTGACAAAAAGAAGGGGTTGTAATAAAAAACCTATGTCGCAATGTCTCCGTTTCGGAGAGATTACCAGACACTGTTACATCATTCAATTAAATTTTTGGACTCCAGGTGTTGAAAAAATTAGGGGTGGGTTAGGTTGCATTGCTAATTCTCCGAAATTACCGAAGATATATGCATCTTTTGCAAATAATATAACATAAAAGGAGACAAAAAACATGTCAAAATTAGTTCCTCCCCATGGCGGAAAAGGCTTGACCCTGTGCTTACTCCATGGCTCAGATCTGGCAGCTGAAAAGGAAAGGGCCGAAGGCCTCAAGAAGATCGAGATTACCCCGGGCGAGCGAGGTGATCTTATCATGATGGGTATCGGCGGCTTCAGTCCGCTTACCAGATTCATGAACAAGGCTGACTGGCAGAGCGTCTGCGAAAAGTTTATGTTGTCCGACGGAACCTTCTGGCCTGTTCCTGTCATGATGACCGCTACCAAAGAAGATGCCGACGCCATCAGCGTCGGTAGCGATATCGCCCTAGTCTGCAATGGCGAGCTTATGGCCACCATGAAGGTCGACGAAAAGTTCGAGATGACTGAGGACATGAAGCGCAAGGAATGCGAACTTGTATACAAAGGTGAGGGTGAGGACAGCGCTGACGACAAGTTTTGGAAAGTGGCCCTTGAGGACCATCCCGGTGTCCAGCGCGTCATGAACCGTAAGCCTTACTGCCTGGCCGGTGAAGTAAAGGTCCTCTCCGAAGGGGAATTCCCGACTAAATTCAAAGACATTTACCTGCGTCCGGCCGAGACCCGCGCCATCTTCGATGAGAGAGGCTGGAGCACCGTCGCTGCCCTTCAGCTGCGGAACCCCATGCACCGCTCCCATGAGTATCTTTGCAAGATCGCCGTTGAGGTCTGTGATGGTGTTATTATCCATTCCCTGATAGGCGCTCTCAAGCCGGGCGATATTCCTGCCGACGTCCGCGTAAAGTGCATCGATACCCTGGTGAAGGGCTACTTTGTGGAAGATAACGTCGTACAGGGCGGTTATCCCCTGGATATGCGTTATGCCGGTCCCCGTGAGGCCCTGCTCCATGCCACGTTCCGCCAGAATTACGGCGTAAGCAGAATGATCATAGGCCGGGACCACGCCGGTGTGGGTGACTTCTATGGGATGTTCGAGGCCCAGGAAATTTTTGACAGGATACCTTATGCTACCTACGAGGACGCATGTAAGGTGCCGGGCAAGGCCCTGCTATGCCAGCCGCTCAAGATCGACTGGACCTTCTACTGCCATAAGTGTGACGGTATGGCCTCCATGAGGACCTGTCCCCATGGTAAGGACGACCGCGTTATCCTCAGCGGTACCAAACTGCGCAAGATGCTCTCCGAGGGCGGAGACATTCCGGATCACTTCGGCCGCGATGAGGTCCTCGCCATCCTTCGTAAATATTACGAGGGCCTGACTGAAAAGGTCGAGATCAAAATGCAGAAGGCAGCTTCCGGCGATGCCATGAAGTAAGTAGCCGCTGAGGCCTGTGCTTTAGCTGAGTATATAAAGGGAGGCGCTGGATCCAGCGCCTCCCTTTATTATTATGTGAATATTTTAAGGTTATCTTAAGAGGCTCATACTGTCTTAATAGAAGTAATCAGCGCTTCAGCCATATTGAGGTCTTCCTGAGTGGTAATCTTGAAGTTGCTGGGGCTGCTCTCCGCTACACCCACGCTAACTCCTGTGATCTCCAGGAGGCCTGCTTCATCGGTAGCCCTTATGCCCTTGTCTTCCGCCAGTCTATAAGCCGAGCGCAGATCCTCCTTTCTGCAGACCTGGGGCGTTTGGGCCATATAGAGACGTCTTCGGTCCATGCCCTTGATAATCAGTCCTTTTTCATCCACTACTTTTACCGTGTCCCATACAGGGACGGCAAGGATGGCAGATCCTACCTTACGGGCCAAAGAACATACAGCCTCTATCTGTGCAAGGGTAACAAGTGGCCTTGCGGCATCATGTACCGCTATCCACTCAAGTCCTGGATCTACTGCATCCAGACCTGCCTTTACTGATTCTTGTCTGGTTGTCCCTCCAGGTACCACCTTGACCCTGACCCTGTTTACCCATTTCTCTGTTATTTTGATAGTACGGCAATCGTCTGAAGGAGGCGCTACCACTACCAGTTCGTGTATCATGTTTGAACTGTCAAATGTTTTAAGACTCCAGGCAAGAACAGGCCGTCCTCCAAGGGCTAAAAACTGTTTCGCTATATTTGCACCGACACGAATACCAGCACCGGCCGCTACAATAATGGCTGAGATTTTCATGTTATTCTCAACGCGTAATATTGGAAAAAGAATTCCGAGTCATGAATGGTTGTTAGGTCATTGCATTGGTATGTTCTATATTAATTATAGATGTTTAAATGCAGGTTCGAAAGGAGGGAATAGCTGTAAATCCTGTTTTCAAGGCCCTTATGGAAACACTTTCCCGGGATTCAGAATATTCGCTGGGTCAAATACCCTTTTTATACCCTTCATGATCTCGAGGCCTTTCTTGCCTATCTCCATTTGGATAAAAGGCCTTTTAGTAAGGCCAATCCCGTGTTCTCCTGAAATAGTTCCTCCGAGTGCCAAGGTTGCTTCCATAATCTCCATTACAGCGGCTTTTCCTCTGAGTTCCTCCTCTCTATTACTCAGGTCAAGCAAAAGATTTACATGAAGATTTCCATCACCTGCATGTCCAAAGGTAAGGATTGTGATCTGATTTTCCCGGCCTATTTTTTTCAGCTTACTCATTATCTCAGGCAAACAGCCCCTTGGAACACATATGTCTTCATTAATTTTGTTAGGGAAACCAAGG
>DQXT01000128.1 GCA_011042225.1 Deltaproteobacteria bacterium
CAAAAAAAACATAGCTTGATAGGTATGAGCAAAGGAAGAGATTTTTCTATAAGTTGTTGATTCCATAAATTAATAACACCATCGTATCGAAGAAGATAAGAAGTCAAATAGGCGATTGTTATAAGCACAGTATCTACCGCTGCCTGGAGAATTTGCTTCTTGTTAAGTACTTGGGATAAAAGCGATGAGCCTCGAAATTTGGTATATGAATTCCCTGCCTTGCTATTATAGACAGTGCCGTTTAAATGTGTAAGAAATGTTCCAAAAAATAAAGAAATTACAGCTATTACACTCAGCATAACCAAAAGACCCTGGGCACTCTGATATGATAGATATAATGCCAAGGCCGATATACTTCCGGCACACGCCATAAGTGTTAATACAGTCCTTTTTTCTGAATATCCCAGCAAAACCATACGATGAGAGGTATGATCACGTCCCCCCTTAGAAATAGGTCGTCCGGTCTGGACCCTGGTAAAGGACACAAGAGCGGTGTCAAAGAGTGGTATGATCAGAACGGCCACAGGGACCACCAGAACTAGTACCAAATTAGTAAATCCAGTGTAAACACCGGATGGTGTATTGGGTATGCCTGACGTCCAAGTACCTGTTATGGTCAAACCTGCCAGGAGAAAGCCTAAGAAGAGACTTCCGCAATCTCCCATAAATATTTTGGCGGGATTAAAATTGTATATCCAGAATCCAGCCGTAGCCCCTGCAAGGAGCATAGCCGGCAGACCCAATATAATAGGACCTCCGAGTTGACTATAAACCCAAAGTGAGCAGGCAGCTATAAACGAAATGCCGGCTGCCAGACCATCCATATTGTCAAGAATATTGACTGCATTGGTAATAGCTACAAACCAAAAAAGTGTTACAATTATAGACGCGGCGGGATGCCCAAGTCCCTGTATTCTGACTCCACCGGCAACAATCAGAGCAGAGATGATTAATTGAGCTATAAATTTGCTTTGAGGCGATAAATCGTGGACATCATCAATCAGCCCCAACAAGAACATGGCACTTGCCCCCAGAATCAAGATAAGCATGGGACGTGGAATTTCACCGAGAAACAAATTGGGAAGCATAAACGACAAAAATAACGCAATGCCTCCCAGAAGGGCGGTTGGACGCCTATGCCAGCGGTCCTCTCTGGGCTGAGCCACAAAGCCGATGCGTTTCGATAACCATATCACGCATGGAATCAAAAACGCGCTGAGCCCAAAGGAGTAAAGAAAAAAAAGGCCTGCGTCAAGAAGGGTAAGCGACATACAATACAATTAGTACATTAATTTTGTATTCTGCGGTGAAATGTCTTTAAATTAATTGGCCTTAAAGTACATAAAGTTAAAGTAACTACACGCTATCCACTCAGAACCGGATCGAATCCCCTGTTTTGCGGTTAAAGATTTGAACTAATGACAATAGTATATAATCTTTAAGAAATTTGATTCTGGTCATTTTTATTTACCACGCAGAAATCGCACATCACAATCCTTAGGCACTATTCCAGTCTTCCTAAATAATGGAACGAAAATATTCTGCGGTCTTTTCAAGAATCGTATTAAAAGGAGTTTGTGGAACAAAATCTATTAAGCTCTTGAGTTTTTCAGATGAAGGAACCCTGCGCATCATGTCTTCAAAGTCTTTACCGTAGACTCTTTCGTAAGGGATATAGATTATTTCCGACTTACTCCCAATAAGAGACTTAATACGCTCGGCAAGCTCTGATATAGAAATCTCCTCCGTGCCTCCTATATTTATTACTTCACCATATGCCTCTTCGCACTCCATAAGTCTGCATATGGACTCCACGACATCTCCAACATAAGTGAACGTCCGAGTCTGCTGGCCGTCACCAAAAACTGTTATAGGTTCATCTCTCAGGGCCTGCTGAATCAACCTGGGTACCACCATTCCATAGAGACCTGTCTGCCTGGGTCCTATTGTATTAAAGCAACGGAATACAGCCACCTGTAGCTTTTTAGTACGATGATATGCAAGCGCGGTAAACTCATCTATAAGCTTCGAGGCAGCATAGCTCCATCGCATGGTAGTGGGAGGACCATAAATTAAATTGTCATCCTCTTTAAGAGGGGCATGCATGTGTTTCCCGTAGACTTCTGAGCTTGACGCTATTAGTATCTTTTTCTTATACTTATTAGCAAGATTGAGCACTATTTCAGTGCCGCAGATATTAGTTTCGATAGAGGAAAGCGGATTTTCTACGACGTATTTGACACCTACAGCAGCAGCAAGATGGACTATTAGTTCACATTGTTGAACGAGACTATCCATCCTATCCTTGTTTAGAATGGTGTCATTTATATATTGAAACCTTGAATTACTGAGCAGATGAATTATATTTTCAAAGAAACCGGTGGAGAGATCATCTATAGCTGAAACATAATCTCCTCGAGAAATAAGGTGATCACATAAATGAGATCCGATAAAACCGGCTCCGCCAGTCACTAAAATATTCATTTGCATATATCTCCAGATACTGATTTTACCTTTTTAGCTATAATATTTGAAAAAATCAAGGAATAACGGGATAAAAATCCTAATCGGAACAGAATATCCCCTCCCAGGATTTAAGGGCCATAACATCAAGATTTTGCCACATCCAAATGCCCGAAGGGGCCGCTTCTCCAGAAACAGTTCTTAATTCATTGTTATCTTTTCCGTAATAAAGAAATAATCTTAGCTGTTTTATTTTGCTACAAGCACTATACCTTAATTTTTGTGCCGAGTCTGCTTTACCTATGCTATTATATATGCGTACCAGACGTTCATAACCGGGCCAGTATGTATCATGCCTCTTCAAGAATGTGCGCCACATCGTAATCGCTTCTGAAAAATTTTCGAAATGTTCGTAGGATAAAGCAAGTAGTAAGGGACATGCTTCTCCTTCCATTTCACAGAAGGAAGAATCAAGAATATCTTTAGGCGGCAACAAATTCTTGCTGCATATAAACCCACTCAAGTAAGCTCCAGGAGCCTGTATCACGCTCCCATTCGCTACAAATATTGGAATGAACTTTTCGTTGTCGCCATCGGGCAAAAGATCTATGCACCTACTTCCTGTAATTAATTCTAAACCTCGGGCCTCTGCATCCGCCTCATACCCCAACCCATAGGCTTCAAAATTGAACCATCTGCCTCTATGTGCTTCCAAATGATTCGGTGCTTGTTGAATTATTTTTCCGTAAACATCGAGCGCTTCTTCATATCTTCCTGCCAAGCCGTGAGCACATGCCTCATACAGCAGTCTTTTTTCTTTCCCCCACTCCCAAATATTCTCTACATAGATTGAAAAAAGCACTTCCCGCGCCAATTCAGCCCTAGTCATATTAAGAAGCAGATAGACCTGTTTTAATTTAAGCCTCGCCGAAGAAGGATAAATAGATAGGGCATCTTCAAGCAAAGCAACCGCATCTTCACACATATCCTTCTCAAGGTATCGATTGATCAACATGTCAACAGACCAAAGGGACCGGCTTTCAGACCAGCAACACCTTAACACCCTCTCAGCCATATCCTGTTGGCCAATGCCCTCAAGCAGTTTGACTCCGGCCTGTAGAAGGTCTTTCCTCTTTTCAGCCTGGGCAGCCAAAGCAAGTAAGGCGTCTTCATATAAGCCAAGTCCTTTCCGGCTAGACACATAGCCAATCGAAACGACAAGAGAAACGTATGATACTAATATATCATCATCCTTAAAAAGGAGACTGTCACCGTCTAAAAGCTTTTCAACTCTTTGCGCATCTCCCTTCCCGTGATAGACATCTAGCAGGAGTTCTCTCCCCTTGATATCATTTTCCAGCCTACTGCGCACATCCTCGGTAATTAGAAGATTTGCCCGATCAAAATCTTCTAATTCTAAAAATAATTTAATCAGATGGACAGTAATGTCCGGACTGTGTTCAAGAATTAAGAGTTGCTTATAAATAGAAATGGCCGGTGTAAAGAGCTGAAGGCGCTCATACGTTCGAGCCATAAACATCAACGCCTCTTTGTTGTCCGGTTCCTCTCCCAGAAAAGTTCTGAATGTGTCAAGGGCCTTGAGATAATTATGCGAAGCATAATACAAACGCCCGGCAGTTGCCAAAAGCTTTTTATCAAGCACTTTCGGATGCTCATGTTTCAAGTCCTCAATTACTTTGATTGCTGACTGGATATCTCCTTCCATTAAATATAAGGAGACAAGCTCATTAACACCCCATATCAGACTATCTGCTTTATCTTCCCTGCTAATATCAGTGGAAAGTGTCACAAACCTCTCAAGTATTTTAATGGACTTATCTCGATCTCCCACAGCTAAAAGTGCCTCTGCATAGTTGGCCAAAAATTCTGTATCATCTTTATATTGAGGTAATAATTTATTGAAGATTGGTAAGGCCTTTTTTTCTTTTTTTATACGGAGAAGTCCGCAGGCCAGATCAAACTCAAGGTCTTTTCGGTCAGGTTCTAGGGCTAAAGCCTTTAGCAGATATTTTATAGACTCATTAAACCTTTTTTGGGATTTAAGACAATGGGCAAGACTCTCTATAATCTTCACCAAGGTCAAGTCTTCAGTTATATCAAACAATTCATTCTTGGCTATATGGAAGTCTTTCCCCCGGAGATTGACTTCTTCCACCAAATTTTTATAGATGGCAATAGCTTTATCACACTGACCTGAACGGCTTAGAAGTTCCGCAAGAATGAATAATGTCTGAATATCATCGGGCCTGGCCTCCACAACACGCTCAAATTCGAGTATGGCCTGACTTTCTTTGTTTAACTGCATTAAAACTAAACCCAATTCCCACCTGGCCTCTATAAGACCTTGGCGATCCCTTAACAATTCTTTGTAAAGGGCTACAGCACCATCAAGTTCATTTTTTTTCACCATCTCCCTAGCTTCATCCCAAACCAACTGCCATGAAGGGAAAACCGACTCATAATTTACCTGAATCCTTGCCTTTGGTATGTTATTTTGAGAAATTTTCACAAAATCCTGCCCAGTTGCAGCAGACGCTAAAAGAATGAAATATAAAAAAAAGCCTATAAGAAGGTCCTTCATATTAATCCTGTTACACAATAGCTATGGCGAATAAGGATTGCGACAACTAAAACTGATATTATAGTAATATATTTAAAAAAGACACTTGCAAAATACCAGATCTTGCTCTAAGGGTCTGTCACAAAAAAATAGAGGGCCTTGATTGCCGTTTAGACCATCAAAACATAAATATTCGGATACAAAAGGGAATGACTTTAAAAATCTTCACAATTTAGTATTCTTTGTTTGATTATTCTGCAGTCTAAAACAGTATCGGCCGAAACGATGATAAAGGCCTAAATGATATAGGATTTTTGGATCCTGTGCTATCCCGAAAAGCAAGGAGCTAATTTTTGAAAATTTGAGTCCAATACACTATCTACTTATTCATATTATGCCAATTTTTTAACTGGAGAATATAAAATGGCCAGAATAACCATAGAAGATTGCCTGAAAAATTTGCCTAACCGTTTCGCATTAGTACATCTTGCTATCGAGAGGGTGAAGCAATTACGTAAAGGCGCTCAGCCCTTGGTAAAATGTAAAAACAGGGAAATAGTCTTGGCGTTGAGAGAAATCGCCCAAGATAAAGTAAAATTTGAGAATCTGGAAGAATTGGCCCGAGAGGCAGAAGAACAACGAATCTTTCAAGCATTACAAACAGATATTAATCAAGCAGAAGGTTAAAAAAGACTGCTTAGGCATTATCGATGAAAAGAGACTACTATGAGATTTTGGAGGTCTCCCGAGACTGCTCATCTGAAGAACTGAAAAGGGCTTATCGGAAGCTGGCCTTAAAATATCATCCTGATAAAAACCAGGGTGATAAAGACGCGGAGGAACGCTTTAAAGAGGCGGCAGAAGCCTATGAAGTGCTCAGAGATCCCCAAAAAAGGCAGACCTATGACCTTTATGGTTACGAAGGAATAGCCGGGACAGGCTTCAGAGGTTTTTCCGGACCACAAGACATATTCAGTAATTTTAGTGATCTGTTTGAAGACCTGTTCGGTTTTTCTACCGTGCATCAGAAACACGGCACATCCATGGGGCCAGAGGCGGGAGCAGATCTAAGATATGACCTTGAAGTATCATTTGAAGACGCAGCCAGAGGTGCTGAGACTGAAATAGAAATCGTTCGTCTTGAGTCTTGTTCCCTCTGCCAGGGGACAGGTATGGCCTCCGGAAGCCGCCCTGCTACTTGTCCGACCTGCCATGGAAGAGGTCAAATAATAAGGTCGGAAGGATTTTTCAGGATTTCATCCGTTTGTCCACATTGTTCCGGAAGCGGGACAATCATTACCGACCCCTGCCAGGCATGCCAAGGTAAAGGCAGAGTTCGAGAACGACACAAAGTGAGAGTACATATTCCGGCAGGCGTAGATACAGGCTCAAGGTTGCGACTAAAGAGAGAAGGTGAGGCTGGACTCAGGCACGGACCCAGAGGGGATCTCTATATAGTAATCCACGTAAAACCCCATGAGCTTTTTGAACGTCATGGCAATGACATATATTTACGGCTTCCCATTTCTATTGTACAGGCGGCCATAGGAGACGAAATTGAAGTATCCACCTTGGATGGACCACGTAATTTAAAAATCCCGGCAGAAACCCAGACAGGAGAACACTTTAGGCTGAAAGGACTCGGCATTCCTGATCTAAGGGGATTCGGATCCGGAGATCAGATAATTGAAGTTGTTGTTGTAACACCAACAAAATTGACAGACCGCCAACGTACTCTGCTTCAGGAATTTGCTGATATCGAAAGAGAAAAAAAAGAAGGGGGCTTCTTTCGCAAACTGTTTAAACGTTCCGAGGTGCATGGGCACTCCAGTCATGAGAGGACATCTTGAACAAGAACTCCTTTTCTCATTTGAACAAGAAGGGCCGGGCACAAATGGTGGACATAAGCTCAAAAGCTATGACTCAGAGGGAAGCCGTTGCTTCAGGGCAGGTAATAATAGGTCCTGATGCCTTTAATCTTCTTGTTGACGGTAAAATCCTAAAAGGCGATGTTATGGCTGTGGCCAGGATAGCAGGGATCATGGCCGCCAAAAAGGTCGGGTGTCTGATTCCCCTTTGTCATCCTTTAACATTACAAAACATAGAGATTGACTTTACCCTAAACCCAGAGAAAAATGCCATAGAAATTTTGGCACGAGCAAAGGCAAAAGGCGCTACCGGCGTAGAAATGGAAGTATTAACGGCTGTTTCAATTGCTGCTTTGACCATTTATGATATGTGCAAGTCAAGAGAAAAAAATATAACTATTGAAAAAATACAATTAGATTATAAAGCCGGCGGAAAGAGCGGAACCTGGAAAAGAAAAATCTGAGGAGAATATCAGAATGGAAAAGGAACAACTGGAGTATTTTCGCACCCTACTCCAGAAAAAACTTGATGACCTTTTAGATGAAGCGGACAGGACCCTGGAAGAGATGACTGACATGAACAATCACTTTCCCGATCCGACAGATCGGGCGTCCGCAGAATCTGATCGTAGTTTTGAACTGCGTATTCGAGATAGGGAAAGAAAGCTAATAAAAAAGATAGATAAGGCCTTAGAAAGGATCGAAAACGGGACTTACGGCATCTGTGAAGATTGCGGCGGGGAAATAGGTATTAAACGGCTTACGGCCAGACCTGTCACCACCCGTTGCATTGAGTGTAAATCAAAGCAAGAAAAAGAGGAAAAGGCCAAAGGCATATAATGCTTCAGTTAAATGTTGCTTTTCTTTGGCATATGCATCAACCTCTTTACCTTGACCCGATCTGGGACCGGTTTGCGATGCCATGGGTCAGACTACATTCTGTCAAGGCTTACTCCGACATGATAGCATGTCTGGACTCCAGGCCCGAGGCAAAGGTAACTTTCAATCTGGTTCCATCGCTTATTTCCCAAATCCTGTCTTATATCCAAGGCAAAACCGACGGTTTCCTGGAATTGAGCCGCCGCCCTGCCTTCGAGCTTTCTCCTTCAGAGCAGGAGTTCATCCTCACGCATTTTTTCAGCTGCCAGTGGCCTACTATGGTAGAACCTTATAAGAGATATCTGCAACTGCTGGAGTTGCGGGGGAGGGACTTTAGCCCATCGCATTTCTCACAAGTGAGAAAGAAATTTTCAGCACAGGATTATTTAGACCTTCAGGTATGGTTTAATCTCACCTGGGTCGGTTTTTCCTCGAGAAATCACCCCTTGATAAGTTCTCTTTTGAAAAAAGGGCAACTGTTCAGCGAAGAAGAAAAGATGGATCTACTGGAATTCCATATTGAACTCATGAAAGGCATCATTCCCCGTTATAGTTCGAAATGGAACGAAGGGCAGATAGAGATCAGCGTTAGCCCATTTTATCATCCTATTCTTCCCCTCCTGATCGATACGGATCTGGGGAAAAGGCCCAGGCCGGAGACCAAGCTCCCCGTGCGGCTGACTTGCCCGGAAGATGCCAGAACCCAGCTGAAAAGAGGTAAGCATTACTGTAGGGAGGTCTTGGGGAAAAACCCTTTAGGAGTCTGGCCATCGGAAGGCTCCGTTTCCCCTGAGCTTATCCCTATTATTGAAGAGGCTGGATTCTCATGGACAGCAACAGACGAAGCCATCCTATATAATTCACTTGAGAAAATCGAATCACAAAGTCTATTTCAGCCTTATAGAGTGGAAATCAATGGATGCCACGCAGACATGGTCTTTCGCCACCGTCAGCTTTCGGACCTGATAGGTTTTGTTTATCAGAAAAACCACCCCCAGGCTGCAATCACCGACTTTGTCTCCAGGTTAAAAGAAATCTATAATAGCCTTCAGAGAATGGATCGTCCCCCTTTTGTTGCTATAATCTTGGATGGGGAAAATCCATGGGAATATTACCAAGACGGTGGCGAATCCTTCCTGACAGGTCTATATGATGCAATTATCAAAGAACCAACGCTTGCTCTTGTGACCATTGGACAATATCTTGAAAACCATCCGCCGACATTGATCCTGCCGCGGCTATATACAGGATCTTGGATAAATCATGATTTCGGCATCTGGATCGGTGGACAGGATGAAAACCGGGCGTGGGAAGCCCTTGGTCATACAAGAAAGGCCATCGACAATGCTAAAAAACAGGAAAACATTAATGAAGACGCCGTGGACATAGCCATGGAATCTATTTTTGCTGCCGAAGGAAGTGACTGGTTCTGGTGGTATGGAAACAAATTTAAGACTGGTTATGCGTATGAATTTGACCGCCTCTTCCGAACTCATCTCAAAAAAGTCTATAATAGCCTTAATATGGCAGTCCCTGATGAGTTGCTGAGTCCGATCAGGGCTCCAAGACAAGTAGCGCCCAATACTGAACCAACGTGTTTTATACACCCGCGAATCGATGGACGATTGAGCTATTTTGGGGAATGGAGAGGTGCAGGATCAATTACCTTGGAAGACAACGGGGGAGCCATGTATTTCGGAGCGGACTCACTGACTGAGATTATCTACGGCTTTGACCTTGAGTCTTTTTATATCAGGATAGATACTAGAGAAGGGGGCTTTGATGCATGGGACACTGATTCCGGTATCAAGATAACCATCTCATCCAAGGCCATAATTATTATCGAGCTGACTATCAACGGATCTATAGGCTCTCTTGATGAAAAATCCAGGCTTTTAAAAAATGGAAAGCCCCTTGTTTTTCACGAAACTGGAGCAAGATACGCTGTAAATAAACTGGCAGAAATGGCAATACCTTTCTCACTTCTAGACTCCAATCCCAAAGATGAATTGACCTTTTATGTTGAAACAATACAAAACAAATTGGTGAGAGATAGGTTGCCCCGGGAAGGCTATATAATGGTCAAAGTACCGGATAAGGACTTTGAACGCAGGCTTTGGCTGGTTTGAGGAATTATTAATGCCTGAACTACGCAGGGATACAATCATAGGCAGATGGGTTATTATAGCCAAGGAAAGGGGGCAACGCCCATATGATTTCGTCATTGAAAAAGACAAGACCAAGGGAGGATTCTGTCCTTTATGCCCAGGAAATGAGCATACGACCCCGCCTGAAGTTCTGGCCTATGGACGACCACAGTATGCACCAAATGGACCAGGCTGGACCCTGAGGGTAGTGCCGAACAAATTCCCCGCACTGGTTATAGAAGGAGATCTAAATAAAAGGGGTGAAGGTATTTATGATAAAATGAACGGCATCGGTGCCCATGAAGTTATAATAGATACTCCAAGGCATGACGAAACCATCCCAGCCATGTCTCATGAACAGCTTATCCAGACCTTTTGGGCCTATAGAGACCGGATACTTGATTTGGCGCAGGACTCCCGTTTTCGCTATATAATAATTTTCAAAAATTTCGGGCGGGCTGCAGGTGCTTCTTTAGAACATTCTCATTCCCAGCTTATTGCTCTTCCTATTGTACCTCACCGTATACAAGAAGAGGTCCAAAGCAGTTTACACTATTATGAGTTTAAGGAACGCTGTATCTTTTGCGACATCATACGTCAGGAAAAATCTCAAGACACAAGAATAGTATGTGAAAATAATAATTTTATTACGATTTGCCCCTTTGCACCACGTTCGCCTTTTGAGATGTGGTTGATGCCCAAGGAACACCAGTCCTCTTATGTTTCTATGAACGATAATCAATTTCACTCATTGACTGACCTATTCCTGGAGACAATGCAACGACTCAACAAAGCCCTGCCGGAAGTACCTTATAATTACATGTTGCACACTGCTCCATTGCGTGACCCTTTCCTGCAACACTACCACTGGCATATAGAAATAATGCCCAAGGTGACCACGGTAGCGGGGTTTGAGTGGGGTACCGGATTTTATATCAATCCCACCCCTCCAGAAGAGTCCGCTCAGTTTCTTAAAAAAATCACTTTAGAATAATGGAGTACTAATAATTGTATTAAACTGCTATATAATCAATATCAATAATAAGCAGCCAAGAAGGTGATCCATGAATAAAGAAAAAATACTCATAGTTGATGATGAAGAAAGTATTCATCTCCTTTACAAGGAAGAGTTGGAAGAAGAAGGCTATGAAGTCTACTCGGCGATGAGTGGAGAAGACGCCCTTAAAGTATTTGATGCTCAGGAACCGGATCTTGTCATCTTAGATATCAATATGCCCGGCATGGACGGCATAGAAGTACTCCGCCAAATGAAACAGAAAAAGCCCGGAGTGCCTGTTATCTTGAGTTCTGCTTATCCTGAGTATAAACAGGATTTGGCATCATGGGCCTCAGATGACTATATAGTCAAATCCTTCAACTTAGATGATCTCAAATCCTCTGTCCGTAGAAATTTAGCCAAATGAAGAAGAGAAGGGAAAGTTTGGCGTATCACTTAAGGAAACAGATTTTCTTAATGGTTCTTGTATCTTTGATGTTGTCACCTTAAATATCACTGTTT
This sequence comes from Deltaproteobacteria bacterium, assembly GCA_011042225.1. Classification (GTDB taxonomy): domain Bacteria; phylum Desulfobacterota; class Dissulfuribacteria; order Dissulfuribacterales; family UBA3076; genus UBA3076. The sequence goes on from DQXT01000128.1 coordinate 11,458, forward strand.
GAGAACCCGAATTGCCTGAAACGTATACATTAACTCCATATTTCTTTTTCAAGAGCGGCAAAATATTAAGGGCGGGATCTTTATCTAAAGGGGTATTCAGAGCCTTTCCGTTGTGGCTGATGCGGAGGACCAAGTCTTCATCCTCCTTAAAAGTTTGGATCGACATCCACATATTGTCAAGAGTCGCCATCTGCTTCATCAGCACTAGGCATAGAGCTAAAAATGCATTAGCCCACTCTGAATAATTTCCATAAATTAGAGGGAGATCAGGGAATAAAGATACCTGCCTGTTTATCTTTCTGAAAAAGAAATGGAGGTCTAAAATTCTTAGCTCATCTTTTATCAGGCTATTCAAGGAAAACGGCACCATTGCTCCTACTGTCTCATTCTTTCTCCTACGAGCAATGGCCCAACAAAATTCCGTTATTTGACCTGTTATAATCTGAATTGATTCGATATCAGAGACCCAATCCTTGATCTGTGTTTCATCTATGGCAGTTTCACATCTGGATATTTTTTTAGCTATAAGATCTAGACGCCCGATTATTGCGGATAAAGGATTTGCAATATCCTCAAGGAGATCATCGAACAGTTGACCAAAAATCAAATGCCTGTACTGTTGCCAGAGGGTCTCCTCCCTAGCTTTTTCCCTATCCTGTAACCGATGTAGTGCAGTAACATCGCGATTGCGCAAAAACAGACCTATTGTATCCCCACAAGGGCCAATTAAGGGCAAAAGCCAGATATTATAATATTTATTATGACAATCCGGATCATTTAGCCACGGCAAGTCGCAAGGGAAAGAGCTTATCCTAACGTCTTCTTTATCAACCAATGCTTTATCGAACAGTTCTTTAAAAGAAGCCTCTCCTTTAGAACCCCTATATAGTAAGCAAACCTCTGCAAATTGTTTTCCTCGGAGTTTTTTAGGATCTCTAGGCAGGCAAAATGGCTGATTAATATTAGAAAAAACAATATTAAGCTTGGAATCAAAGATCAGGATTCCGTCATCCAGACTATCTAAAAGGTATTGAAAATAAATTAAATGACTGAGTTCAGTCTCAAGACCTTTAACTAGATCAGAAACAGAAAAAGTCCAATTAGTTACATCTTCAAAGGCTATTCCACTCCTGAATTTGCCTTTTTCTTTTTTAACCCATTTAATTTGCCCTTTCACAATGTAATCAGTACCAGAGGCCTTTTCACTAGGCCCGAGGGTCACAGTCTCATGATGATGCACAGGACTGTCAGACTTAATCTGTATGCCATACGGACTCAAATCAGTTGAGACTGCACGGGTCGCAGTTCCATGGGTTCCTGTTTTTAAGCACAGAGAAACATTTAGCGGTATTCGTAAGGATCGGCGCCGCTCTTTATGGACTCCTTGTTGCACAGAGTCTCCTTATCCTTAAATAAAAAATGTTATGTTAGAGAAAAAACTTAAGTATTTGAACTAAATGCAAATAAGGTACCAAAATAAAAAAATTTACTAATTCAATACTGGGGATACAGTCTAATATCTAAACATCTTTACCAATAAAGAGAAAAGCTTTTCCATAAATGGAAAAGCTTTTCTCTTTATTATTTGCCGAATACAAAAATCATTAGAATAGTTCCAGTTCTTTTGGCAACTTCAACTCCAAGCTACCGTCAGATGAATCCCTGTCCGGCACCTCTACCCCAAAATCTTTTATCTTATAAAGAAGTGCCTTGTAACTTATTTGGAGTAGCTGAGCAGCCTGTTTGCGATTACCCTTAGTCCGCCTTATGGCCTCTTCTATCACTACTTTCTCAATACGAGCCAGACTCTTTTTTCGGATTTCCTTTAAAGACGGAAACTGTATTTGCATTTCATGTCTACAGTTATCTATCACAGATTTTATCAGAGATTCATCCGGCATCCATATTTCAGCAACGGATCGATCTTCCGGCATCTGTTGGCCCTTGGACTTAAGGATTTCTTCTTCAAGCAAATCAGCGTCTTCTAGGACTATCAATCTCCTCACATAGTTCTCAAGCTCCCTTACATTCCCAGGCCAATGATATTCAGCAAAAACCTTTTCAAGCTTACTGGGTATGTCAATAACTCCACCCTTGGACATGCCCTTGTACTTTCGAATAAAGTGTTCAAGAAGGTATGAAATATCTTCCTTTCTGACCCGAAGGGGGGGGACTACTATCTTTATAATATTGATTCGGTAATAGAAATCCTCTCGAAACCTACCTGTACTTACATCTTCATCAAGATTGTGATTAGTAACGGATATCACCCAGGTATTGACATGAACATTTCTTACCCCGCCTACACGAACAAATTCAGAATCCTGTAATACCTGTAAAAGTTTGGCCTGTAATGCGACAGGCATATCGCCGATCTCATCCAGTAATATGGTCCCCTTGTCAGCCAATTCAAATTTTCCTGGCTTTGGCTGTATTGCTCCGGTAAATGCACCACGCTCGTAACCGAATAGCTCGCTCTCAAGAAGCTCACTCGGTAGCGCAGCACAATTAACTTTGACCAGAGGATGCTCCCGACGATAAGAAAGATGGTGCAGGGTACGGGCAACCAGTTCTTTACCTACACCACTTTCTCCACAAATAAGGACATTTAAATCGGTGTCCACTACCTGGTTTATCAGATCCTTGATGCGCCTGATCGATGGACTATTGCCAATCATTAAGTTCATTTATTTTTTGACTAGAGAAAAAACACCCATGAGTGAAAAATATTAACTGTAAAATTAATTTAACCTTAGCAAGAAGGCAAATCAAAATCAACAAGGCTACTATTTTTAATATTTTATTCAAATCAAGGAATATCTTGTTTCGTTCTCTTTAAATGATTATAAATCACTTTGATTGGAGGGGTTGAAAAACTATACTTAATAAAGTAGGCATCATTTTCTTTAATTTGTACTTTATAAAGCAATTGTTTCAAGAAAATTTTGTATGCTAAATAATATATCAATAAAATCTCGGGGAATAAATTGTCTGAATTTTTAGAATCATCTGACGACCAAATAAATTTGATCCCAAAAAAACTGTCACAAAAGCCACAACAACTCCTAATTGTTGACGACGATCCTGCTATAAGAAATTTGCTGACAGAATTTCTCTCCCGTTTGGGACACCAATGTCGTACAGCGGTTGACGGTGTGGAGGCCATGGCATTGTTAAAACAGTCCCCCAGCACGATCGTAATCACTGACTTCCAGATGCCCAGAATGGATGGAATGGAGCTTATCCTTAAAATCAAAAAACTCTGGCCTGAAACCGACGTAATAGCAATAACAGGATATGTTCGAGACTTTAATTATACCGACGTTATTAAAGCCGGGGCATCTGACTTCATTCAAAAGCCCTTTCACCTCGATGAGCTAGAGGCCAAACTCAACAGAATAACTATAGAACGTGGATATAGGACCCTGCTGCAGAGACTTTCTACAAGAGATGTCCTCACAGATCTATACAACAGGCGCTTTCTCGATCATAAACTTGAACAGGAGGCAGAGAGGGCCACACGTCAAAATTATTTTATTTTTCTAATCATATTAGACCTGGACAATTTCAAGGAGCTAAATGACACCTTGGGACATCAGGCCGGAGACAAAGTGCTCCAACGCTTAGCTCAGGTGTTGAGTAATTCCATCAGGAGTAATGTTGATATTCCATTTCGCTATGGAGGAGATGAATTTGCTATAATGATTCCCCAAGCCGACACAGAGCAGGTAAATCAAATAGCAGAACGTATACGAAGCAATTACATGAATGAAGATATAGGCAAAACTTCACTTAGCATAGGTATTTCCCGCTTCAGAAGAACAAACAAGAGTTTGCGCGAAGATATTAACGATTTTATACGTAAAGCCGATAGCTCAATGTATGCTGCAAAAAAAGGGGGGGGTAATAAAATAATATTTAACGAAGAAATTAAAAACGGAACTCACTTGATCACAGAGCCTGCTAATTAATAAATACCCTTTCGTAATCCTTAAAGACTTCGATTGTTTGACCAGCACCTTGCACTACAGTTGTAAGTGGATCAGTTGTAAGGTGAAAAGCAAGACCAGTCCTTAAACCCAAGAATTGGACAATACCTCTAAGCAAAGCCCCACCCCCTGTCAATGTTATGCCGCTGGCCTTTATGGAAGCTCTAATGTCCTTAGACAAAAGCCCAAAGACACCCTCTATCATATCGGCGATTGCATTTAGCGGCCTTTCCAGAACAGGTCTCAGTTCTCGAGGAGTAATTACAGAACTTACCGGTAACCCTCGCAGAAAATGCTTTCCTCTCACATTATATTCTTGATCCAACCCCTTTTCATCACCCCAGACCGTTCCAATGTCCCATTTAATAATCTCCGCAGCAGTCAAGCCAACCACCAGATTATGTTCTTCGGCCAACCACCGAACAATGGCGTCGTCAAATTCATCCCCTGCCACCCGTAATGTCTCAGAATGTAAATAAGACCACTTGGCTATCACCGCCAACTCAGTCGTCCCACCACCTATATCCAGCACCATCTGAGGCTCTTCTCCATGGATGGGAAGACCCGCACCTATAGCAGCAGCCATGGTCTCTTCCAATAAAAAAATTTTTTTTGCCCCAGCCTCATAAGCCGCCTCAAGCACAGCCCGTTTTTCCACCTGGGTAATATTAGAAGGAAGACAAATTACTATTCTTGGTGAAAAGATACCCTTTCTTTCTTGTGCACGGTTTAGGAAGACTTTTATCAACTGACTTACTGCATCGAAGTCCTCTATGATTCCATCCTTCATCGGACGGATAGCCTTGATACCCTGAGGAGTCCTGCCCAGATACTTTTTTGCGGTAAGCCCCACCTCAATTATCCGGTTGTTAATTGAATATGCAATTACAGTGGGTTCATTCAGGACAACGCCCTCCCTCTGAACATAAATAAGGGTGTTGGCAGTCCCCAAATCCATTGCCAGGTCCTGTTTTATCATGTTTTTAAGGTTTTTAAGCACCACGGGACCTCCAATCAATAGTAATTTTGCTGGAACAACTCAATTTACAGTATAATCTTTGATAACTCGATCAAGAGAAAAAACCAGGAGTTCGGCCAGACCTCCGGGCCAACCTGAAAAGTCTGTATCTCCGGTAACTATCCAAACCAATGTGCCGGCTTCAATTGACTGGATGAGTCCTATTAAAACCGGACCTCTGTCAAAAGGCTCACCAGGCCATAAAAAATACGACTTGTGCTTATCCGCTTCATAGCGATTAATAAGCATCAAGTGCTTTCTGTATTTTAAAAGCCAACCTACAAGACCTTTCTCTACATTAAAACACTGACCTTCCAGACTAATGTCTTGTGGTAGTCCGGTTGTGGCCTTAATTATAAAGACCTTCCCATCCATTTGATGAAAGGCCACAAGACCGCTTTTAAGCCCTAGCAATTCTTTCAAACTTACCAATATATGCCCTATTCCCCCTGAAAGGTTATGGTGCCATTGGTTCCAACGACGATAGAACTGTAGTTCATTACAAGTTTTCCTGGAAAACCATAAATCAGTGGCTATTATTGCACAATCTTCTAAAATACGTTGTTTCTTTTCAGGAAAAGAATAACGATTCTTACTATCAACCATCAAGACCCCTTCACCGCGAAGTAAGGGAGCTGCCAGAAATGCCTTTATACCAACATCCTTGCTGTAAATACCCAAGGTCCTGGTATCTCTATCGAAATTGGTTGCATGCAACCTTTTCCCTTCCCGTGCAACCCAGCCTATAAGCCCCTGACCAACCTCTATATTACATTCAGGCACTATATAGGGACTAAGACTCTCCCATGCCATCAAATGGAGGACGTCATCACCTTGATGACTACGGACGAAAAGGGCGGTCGTGAAAGAATCAAAAACATTTGCAACCAACCGGACTAAATGCTCAAGAGAAGCAGGCATAAATAGCAGGACCGTATGGCTCTTTAAGCACACCTAACTCGGTGATTATGGCGGTTACAAGATGATGAGGAGTTATATCAAACACAGGATTATGAACTCTCACACCCCTGGCGGCAATCTGTTTTTCTGCAAAAGTGATAATTTCTCCAGGCCCACGCTCTTCTATGGGTATCTGATCTCCAGAATGAATAAACGGATCAATAGTAGAAACAGGAGCAGCTACATAAAAAGGAACATTATTGGCCCTGGCAAGTTCAGCTATAGCATAGGTACCGATCTTGTTGGCAACATCACCATTAGCTGCTATACGATCGGCCCCGACCACTACAGAGTTGATCCAGCCCCTTTGCATCAAAAAACCGGCAGCCCCGTCCACAATCAGAGTAACCGCAATATCGTCCCTGATAAGCTCCCAAGCCGTAAGCCTGGCGCCTTGGAGCCAAGGGCGGGTCTCGCCTGCAATAACATTGATCTCCTTGCCTCTGGAAGCGGCAGCCCTGATAACTCCAAGGGCCGTTCCATATCCACCGGTAGCAAGGCCGCCAGCATTGCAGTGAGTGAGCACGCCGCCCGTTTCAGGTAAAAGGTCCTGGCCATAAAACCCGATGGCTAGATTGGCCTTTACATCTTCTGTCCAAATAGAAATGGCCTCCTTTTCCAAAATGGAGGTGAGATTGCTTGGGCTCATTTTATAATGTTCACGCACAAGCTTTTCCAGCCTCTCCACCGCCCACTTCAAGTTCACTGCCGTAGGCCGGGCCTGGAGCATGAAAGCTGCTTTCTCCAGCCATTTTTCTACAAACAGACCCTCATTTTTATCTTTGAGTCCATAAGCGGCCAGAACCATACCAAAGGCAGCCGTGATACCTATGGCCGGTGCTCCTCTCACTACCATGTCCCTTATAGCTTGCTCCACATCTTTCACAGATCTATAGGTAAGCCATGTCTCCTCCTGAGGTAACAACCTCTGGTCTAACAAATAAAGAATGTGCTTTTCCCAACTAAGGGGCACGACAGATGTGTTGCCTCTGGTCCTAAGCAGGCTCAAGGGTAAGACGTATTTTTCTTCTGCATTAATCTCTTTCATAGGTCCACGTTTATGGTCCGCTACAGCCAAAGGGGAAATGTATATTTACTCTTATACGCCCAAAGCCTTTCGCAGCAGCTCGTTTACTTTTTGGGGATTGGCCTGGCCCCTTGTCTCTTTCATGACCTGTCCGACTAAAAATCCCAGTATCCTGGTCTTTCCGCCCTTGCACTTTTCCACCTCTTTTGGATGGGCCGCCAGTATCTGATTAACCACGGTACTTATGGTCGACTCGTCATTTACCTGGGCAACGCCCTGTTCTTCCACAATCTCTTTGGGACTCTTTTGGGAATCATATGCCTGTTCAAGAATAGCTTTTGCCATCTTGCCGCTAATAGTGCCGTTGTCTATCAGCTTGAGCAATTCCGCCAAACCGGCGGGAGATATCGGACTGGCCTCAATTTCCCGTTCCTCCTGTTTCAGAAGGCGAAACAGTTCTACCATTATCCAGTTGCTAACAATCTTTGGATTCGGAAACAGTACTACGCATTCCTCAAAATAATCAGCCAGGGGCTTCGAAGCTGTGAGAGCACTCGCGTCATAGCCTGAGAGACCGTATTGTTCCTCAAAGCGAGCGCACTTTACATCAGGCAGTTCAGGCAATTCTGCCTTAACTCTGTCTATCCAAGTATTATCAATCTCAACCGGCACCAAATCAGGATCAGGAAAATATCGATAATCATGGGCCTCTTCCTTGCCTCTCATTGTTACTGTTATAACTTTGGCCGTATCCCAAAGACGTGTCTCCTGAACTACCTCATGACCATCCAGTAAAAGAGCTGTCTGACGCCTTATCTCAAACTCCAATGCCTTCTGCACATTACGAAAGGAATTCATATTTTTAAGTTCCGTCCTGACGCCGAAACCTTCCTGGCCTATGGGTCTCAAGGAAATATTGGCATCACAGCGCAGGCTGCCCTCTTCCATATTGCCGTCGCTGATCTCCAAATAACGGACCTGCTGCCTCACTTTCTTAAGATATAAAGCAGCCTCTTCGGGACTTCGAATATCAGGCTCACTTACAATCTCAATCAAAGGCACCCCTGCCCTGTTAAGATCCACATAGCTGACCGGCCTGTTTTCATCATGTATCAATTTACCTGCATCCTCTTCTAAATGAATGCGGGTAATACCGATTCTCTTTTTGTGTCCGTTTATAGCGATTTCGACCCAACCGCGTTCAGCTAAAGGAAGATCATATTGAGAAATCTGATAGCCCTTGGGGAGATCAGGATAAAAATAGTGCTTTCTGGCAAAAACGCTGAAGGGGGCTATTTCGCAATGTGTAGCCAGTGCCATTTTAATGGCAAATTCCACAACTTTTCTGTTAAGAACAGGAAGAACGCCCGGCATTCCTATACAAATCGGACATGAATGCGTATTAGGTGGCGCCCCAAAAGTAGTTGAACAGGGACAAAAAATCTTCGTCTCAGTCTGTAACTGGACATGGACCTCAAGGCCTATTACCGCCTCATATTCCATAAATCTAACTCCTTCACAACAGCTACATCTTCACATCGAAACCTCATTAGGCTAACACGTCATGCCCTCTCAATCAACAGAAACACAACTCCAGTCATTCTACAAAGTCTGTAAAATCAAGTCTTATAAATTTTTGTAACGAAGTCATAAAATGAATAAAAAAAGCAGCTACATCATATTTGACACAGCTGCATTTATCTTTAAAGATATAGCTTGCTGATAGCTAAGACTTCTTGCGCTTTCCCTTAGTTTTTGTCTTGGCTGACTCTTTTGGCTCAATACCTTCTTCCTCCAAAAACTTAAGAATTGGATTGGGCCGATGCACAGTCTTCTTAGGTAAATCTATATGTTTCCTGAGTTCACTGACAATCTTTGACACCTGAAACCTACTGATACCAAGCTTATCGGCTATATCGGAAGCCGTCATTTCAGCATAATGCTTATGCACATATCGTACGTCATCTACATTATACGGCCTACTTCTCTTTCTTCCAGTCATGGCAAACTCCTTTCTAGTTTATTAAAATATTCAATATATATTTATTATATAGTGATTTCTATTTCTTTGCCAATTACATCAAAGGGAATTATGAATTTAAAAATTGAGGCACTTTTTCTCATTTCAGGCGCAAAAAAAATCGACCAATAAATTCTATAGTAGAAGTACAAAAAGAAGCATAGCTTGTCAATAGCTGTAAAATTGTACAAACTCACGATAAATCCTGGCTTAAGACAGTAAATATACCTAAAAACCATAAAGATTATCATCTATAAAATGCTAAAAATGAAAATTACTAGGCAGAAAATTAAAAAATGAGATTCATTATAAATCCATACTATTCAAACAACTACTAACAATTATTAAGACATAACATGTATTAAATTGGTAGTGAGGAGAAAAAATTTAAGATCGAATAAGATGTGAGATCAAAATGGATAGAGATGATGCTAATATAACCCGATTCAAGGCAACAACATAGGCGGTATATGGCCTTTATAGACTAATATGGAATTGTCTTTATGATAGAAAATCCGGATCTCAATCAGATCTTTCTCTGTTTTCACCATCCCCATGTAAGATAATGATGTATTGAACCAGAGGCCTTTCTGCCTGCCCCCATGGCCAAAATGACCGTCGCCTGGCCTGTTACTATATCTCCCCCGGCCCATACGCCTCTCTTCATGGTCTTGCCTGTCTGGGGATCCGTCACAATATAACCCCATTTGTTGATTTTCAGATCCTTGGTTGACTTAGTTAAAAGAGGATTAGCGCCTGCGCCCACAGCAATAATCGCCAGATCGCAATCCAATTTGAACTCGGAGCCTTCTATGGGTATGGGACGCCGTCGCCCGGATTCGTCAGGCTCACCCAATTTCATTTGGAGACACTCTACACCGGTCAGACGTAAACTTTCATCACCCATGAACCTGGTTGGTGCCGTAAGCAAAAAGAACTCAACACCTTCCTCTTCTGCGTGATGAATCTCTGCGTGTCGAGCAGGCATTTCATCCCGAGACCTGCGGTAAACGATACGTACTCTGTCAGCGCCCAAACGCATGGCGGTGCGTGCGGAATCCATAGCCACATTTCCTGCCCCGAACACAGCCACATTTTTACCTCTGACAAGAGGGGTATCGTATTCAGGAAACAGATATGCCTTCATCAAATTGGCCCGGGTCAGATACTCATTAGCTGAATATATACCGGAGAGATTCATACCGGGGATCTTTATAAAGGCAGGCAGGCCTGCCCCGACTCCTATAAAGACAGCGTCAAACTCATCTCCTGTAAGAAGCTCGTCAACCGTACGGATATTTCCGATAACAGAATCAAGCTCTATCTTTACACCCATCTTCAACAGGAAATCGATCTCTGCCTCAACTATAGACTTGGGAAGACGAAATTCAGGAATGCCATAAAAAAGGACCCCCCCCGGCTTGTGCAGGGCCTCGAATATGACTACATCATGTCCCAATCTGATCAGATCACCTGCCACAGTCAGTCCGGAGGGTCCGCTGCCCACCACGGCAACCCTCCTGCCGGTAGGCGGGACCTTTCCGGGCAACTCAATCAGGTTGTTCTCGCGTTCGTAGTCAGCGCAAAAACGTTCCAGATTGCCGATAGCAACCGGGGCCCCCTTTTTCCCTAGAATACAACCGGATTCACACTGGATCTCTTGAGGACACACACGGCCGGTTACGCCGGGAAGGGCGTTTTTCTCTTTGACCGTCCTTGCCGCTGCGGCGAAATTACCCTTTGCTATAAGTGATAAAAATTTTGGAATGTTCACCTGAACCGGACAACCAGTCATACAACCCGGCCTCTTGCAATTAAGGCAGCGTTTCGCCTCTTTTACAGCCGCTTCAGGAGAATAACCATACGGGACCTCTTCGAAATTTCTTACCCTCAACTCGGGCAATTGCTCCGGCATATGTTGACGGGAACTCTTTTTGTCCTCGTTTTTCATTGAATTCTCTTTCTGGACATACTTTACCTATAGGTTTGATAGGCCATTGCCTCTTCTTTCAGATATAAAGATCTTCTTGCGAAGAGCTCTTGCCAATCAACCTCATGACCGTCAAATTCAGGACCATCTACACATGCAAATTTTGTGTTTCCTTTTACTGTCACCCGGCAACACCCGCACATGCCTGTACCATCTACCATAATCGGATTAAGGGCAACGAGTGTCTTTATATTATGAGGCCTGGTTACAATGGAACAGTTCATCATCATAAACGTACAGCCAATAAAATAACTTCGATCAATCTTTTCACCGGAGTCGATCAGTCTGCTAAGGACCTCATGGACCCTGCCCTTCATCCCCCTTGATCCATCAGCTGTACTGACCATTAACTGATCAGAAAATTCTTTCAGGGAGTCCTCCATATACAGGAGATATGCGCTTCGGGCCTCTATGATGGAGATAACTCTGTTCCCTGCCTCTTTCATGGCACGTGCAAGAGGGAAAATGGCCCCGATGCCGTAACAGCCCCCTCCAAGGACAACTGTACCCAGCTTATCTATATGTGTCGGCATACCAAGCGGCCCTGCCACACTATACAGCTTACCACCACTTTCTATCCTGGCCATCTTGGCTGTCGATAATCCCACTTCAAGGAAAAAGATGGAAATCGTCCCTTTTCCCGTGTCCCAGTCCGATATGGTAAAAGGGACCCGTTCCCCGGTTTCATCCGGCATAACTATTATGAATTGACCCGGTTTTGCCTTATCTGCTATAGCAGGTGCCTTTATCACCATAAGGTGAATATTCGGTACAATCTCATCTCTCCGTACAACTTCGTACATCTTATTCTCCAAGGATTCTTTCATACACAAGCTTGAGGTCTTGTACCTTTTCAGTTATGTCAATACCTCGATAATATAGAGGATGTAGAGGCATCTTCTCAGAGATAATCTCACTCTCCTTCCACACCGAATCTTCAACAGGGGTCAGTGCAAACTCCGCCGAAGTTCTTGGAGACCAGATACCGTACCCGGAAATGAGGGGATTGACCCTGCATATTTCATTAAATACCTCCTCAGCACTTGTAAAATCAAAGCCTTCGACCTTCATCTTTTCAGCTATCAGACATATAATTTTCCAGTCAGGCAAGGCCATACCTATCGGCTTTACCACAGCAGCAAGACACTGCACCCTTCGTTCCAGTGAAGTAATGGTCCCATCTTCTTCCGTGAAAGCTACGGATGGAAACACTACATCGGCTATCTCAAAAAGCGGTGAGGGATAAATTCCATGAAGGACGATAAAATCGATTTGCGGCAGGTGGATCTGGTCGGGCATCCATCCACCTGTTATATAGAGGACCTTCAGGGCACCTCTGCCGGCCGCCCTGATCATCTCCGAATAGCTGGCTCCCGTTTCTGCAGGTAACTTTGCAGACCATGCCTCTTCTAGTTCTGACACGGCATCTTTGTCAGAGACATCTCGGTAGCCGGGGAAAAAGTTCGGCAGGGCACCCATATCACCTGCGCCCTGTTCGTTCCCTTCTATTCTCAATGGTATAAGGCCTGAATGGCTACCCTTTAAAAGAAGGATATTAAAGAGCAAATGGATGACCTGTTGCGGGTTACTGCTTTCAAGGATCTTTGATCCATAGAGGATGCATCCCCTCTTTGACTTTAGGATCTGAGATGCAAGACCCTTTACTCTATCCACGGAAAGGCCGCAAGGCGCTATAATTTCCTCTAAATCCATATCAAGGAGAGACCTCTTGAGATTTTCAAACCCGGTACACCGACGAGCTACAAAATCTTTGTCAAAGGCCTCCTCGTCCACAAGTATCTTCAAAATACCAGAAAGAAGAGGCAGATATCCGGATGGTTGAACGGGAACCAAACTGTCGACCATCCTTAAAATTATATCATTCTCTGGACCTATCAGGCAGACGGTTGTTCCCTGTCTTCTTGCTTTATTGATACTCACCGTGAGAACGGGATGTGAGGTTAGAACATCCGCACCTATTACTATAATCCACTCTGCCCTCTCGATATCTTCAATGGTTCCTGTTCCGGCTCCCACACCTAAGCGCCGGACGTGTGCATCTATTACTGGGCCTGAAAAAGCAGAGGCTATATCTATATTGTTCGTGCGCGTTCCGATGCGAGCGAATTTTTGCAACAGATATGCTGCTTCGTTCGTAAGAAACGGTGAAGCCAAAAACCCCACTTCCTCTGGAGAATAGCTGCCCAATCTTTTTGCAACCAGCTCAGCAGCCTCTTCCCAGTCTGCCGGGACCAGTCTACCTTCCTTTCTGATCAGTGGATACTTCAGGCGCTCAGCACCATTGACCAGAGCCGGGATGCAAAAACGCCCCCTCACACAGGCCTGCCCGTGATTGACCGGGCCATCTTCATCCGGTCGGACGGCCATCACTCTCTCCCACTTCGCCTCCAGTTTTAGCCTGCATCCAACACTACACAAGGCACAGGTGGTGGTCACCTCTTTTTCGGGGAGACCATGCCACTTACTCCCCCTGGCAGAAAGAGCACCTGTAGGGCATACATCTACACAGGCACCGCAGAATCTACATCCCCCATCGAGGTGAAATTTGCCAAAGGCGGTACCTATCTTAGTATCGTGCCCACGCTTTGTAAATGCAATAGCCCCGATACCCCTGACCTCCTGGCATACCCGCACACAGCGACCGCATAAAATGCAGAGATTATAATCGCGATCAAAAAAGGGATCTTCCCTCTCCATTGGCAGATCCTTATAGTTGAAAGGTATCCTGATCTCCTTTAGCCCGAGATACTCTGTTACCTTTCTCAATTCACACCGGTCACGGGCGGGACAAAAAGTGCAGCCTGTCACCCTGCCGGACTTTGTAGGACATATATAGTACTTTTCACAGGATTCTTTTTGATCACATATAAGACAAGAATTGGGATGCTCCGAAAGGATGAGTTCCAATACATTTTTTCTCAGATTACGGAGTTCCGGATCCTCTGTAATGATCTTCATTCCTCTGGCAGCCGGCGTAGTACATGCCGGTGGAAATCCCCGCATATTCTCAACCTTCACCAGGCACAACCGGCACGCCCCAAATGGAGAAAGCTCCTTATGGGCGCAAAGAGAAGGAATATAGATTCCATTATCCCTGGCAACTTCAAGAACAGTTGCTCCTTCTCTGAACTCTACCTCTTTGCCGTCAATGGTAAGCATTGGTCACAGTCCTCTCTGTTTCCCTAAAACCCGTTACCTTCTCCACCGCCCCTATCTTGGATGGACATACCTGGTAACATGTGCCACACTTTACACACAGGGATTGATCTATAACATGTAACTCTTTCTTTTTGCCGGTAATGGCGCCAACAGGACATTTTTTCTTACAGATCCCACAGCCAACACATTTTTCAGAAATTATATACTTGATAAGGTCCTTGCATACCAGTGCCGGGCAACTCTTATCTCTTATGTGGGCTTCATATTCATCGCGGAAATAGCGCAAAGTAGTCAACACTGGATTAGGGGCTGTCTGGCCCAGTCCACAAAGTGAGGCATTATGAATCGTAGCAGCAAGTTCAGATAGGCGATCGAGATCTTCTTCCTCCCCTTGACCCGACTTGATTCTTTCCAATATATCGAGCATTACCTTTGTCCCGATCCGACAGGGAGAACATTTTCCGCACGATTCTGCCTGGGTAAAAGAAAGAAAATAGCTGGCAATGTCTACTACACAAGTATCTTCATCCATGACGATCATGCCGCCTGACCCCATTATAGAACCAGCTGACATCAGTGATTCATAATCCACCGGAAGAGTTGCAAGATCCGCCGGGATACAACCACCGGAAGGGCCACCTGTCTGCACGGCCTTGAACTCCCTGTCTCCCAATATTCCTCCACCGATATCAAAGATAATCTCCCGGAGTGTCGTACCCAATGGGACTTCAATCAATCCAGTCCGTTTTACCTTGCCCACCAAAGAGAAGGTCTTGGTGCCCCTGGATGACTTTGATCCGTATCCTGCATACCATTCACCTCCCTGTCGTATGATTGTCCCCAGAGTCCCCAGTGTCTCTACGTTGTTGATAATAGTCGGTTTGCCCCATACACCTGAAATGGCAGGAAAAGGCGGCCTGGGTCTGGGCATGCCCCTTTTCCCCATGATTGAGGCGATAAGGGCCGTCTCCTCGCCACATACAAAGGCACCGGCACCTTGCTTTATTTTGACATCAAAACTGAAATCACTATCCAGAATATTGTCACCTAACAGATTGTATAAGCGCATCTGATCGATAGCATGCATCAAACGCTCAATTGCCAGGGGATATTCCGCTCTAATATATATATATCCATGATTGGCCCCAATGGCATAAGCACCTATCAAAAGACCTTCAAGCATCGCATGGGGATCTCCCTCTAACAGAGATCGGTTCATAAAGGCGCCCGGATCGCCTTCATCAGCATTGCATATAAGGTACTTGTCATCACTTTGGACATTATGACAGATTTCCCATTTTTTCCAGGTAGGGAAACCAGCACCTCCACGTCCTCTGATCCCTGAAGTCTTTATCTCGTCAATTACTTCCCCGGGAGTCATATCAAGGGCCTTTTTGATTCCCAGGTATCCATCTCGAGCGATATAATGATCTATCTCTTGAGGATCGATGATTCCACAATTTCTCAAGACCAGCCGAGTCTGTGGTTTGAGCATAGGATGATCGAAACACCTGGGTATGCCGTCGATCTTATCATCTCCCAGTGTCCCCAAGGCCATATCAGACCTGGGATTATCCTTTAAAAGATAATCCTCTATGAGATCCGTCACTATCTCAGGTGTAATCCGTCTGTAACAAATAGGAGGACGTCCCTGTTTCTGAATGTAGATCAAAGGTTCGAGATAGCAAGGACCTAAACAACCTACTTCCACCAGATTCACTTCAAGGTCAAGCCTACCTGTGCATTTTCTTATTTCTTCTTTTACTGCCTCTATCCCGGCCGCCCGGCCGCATGTAGCTGCTCCTAAATAGATGACAGGGGTCTTGCTTGATAATAAATCCTGCCATTTAGCAATAGCCTGTTTCTGAATGTCAGAAAAATCCATACTCACTCCTCTACATTTGGTGATCGATAGTGAGACAGGATATTATCGACCGCAGGGGAAGCGACATTTCCATAGATCTTATTGTCTATCACCATTACCGGTGCAAGTGCGCAACAGCCCATACATGCCACACTTTCCAGACTAAAAATAGAATCCGGTGTAGTTTCACCAGATTTTATATTTAGTGTTTTTTCTACCATTTCCATAATTTGCTCACCACCTCTTACATGACAGGCCGTGCCGACGCAGACCCTTATTTGATGATCTCCTGGCTTGGTAAACCTGAACTGAGCATAAAAGGTTGCCACTCCATAGATTTCATGTTCTGACATCTTAATGCCTTTTGCGATAGCGTTAACAGCCTCTTCGGAAATGTATCCACATTCTTTCTGAACAGCTTGGAGGATCGGAATCAGACTCCCTTTCTCCTCTTCATGGAATCTCATTATCTTCTCAATTATTTTCTGCATAATATCAGTACCTTTCTCGCCATATATACTGACTCAATGTGTCCGTCTGATCCTTTAGTCAAACAGCCATCCGAATATTATTCTCAGAGCGGCACTTTGCGCCGAAAATGGAAGCCGGCAGATGTCTCATTAGGTTCCAACCCTTGGAAAACATCGCGTTTTCCCAATACTCAACATCTCAAGTTTGTTTTCATCTACCATGAAACCCAATCCCTGTCCTCTTATTATTTCAGCTACTCCACCAAAACCAAAAGAGAAATCCTCCGATGTTATATTTTGTGAAAGAAGATAACTATCATAAGAGCCGTCAACATACATCGCGCCTGAAAGAATAGATGCGGCTACCCGGCCTACGGCAGAAAGAATTCCAGTCTCCCCAACGTGACATCCAATTTGATACTTAAGCCCTCCTTTTTCAGCGATTTCAGCCAGTTTTAAAATTTTAAGGAGTCCCCCGTTTTTTGAAAGCCGAAGATTGATCATATGGTAACTTTTATTTTCCGCCATAGACTCTATATCATTGATAGTAAGGGCTGATTCGTCTGCTACAAATTTAAAATCGCTGCTCTCTGGAGCCTTAAGAAGAAAGAATATCTCCTCGCTATTTCTGCCAAAAGGCTCTTCAATCAAAAATATTCCATATTTACGGCATACTTTTAGACATGCAAGTGCTGTCTCTAATGACCATGAGGCATTAGCATCGACTCTTAAATCAAAATCCCGACCTAGTTTTTCTCGTGATAGCTTAAATATCTCCTCATTGTAATCTAAATCAGTGCCGACCTTGATCCTTATATTGCGTATATTTGCTCTTTCGTACATACCCAGAAAATATTCTGCTGCTGAGAAGGGAAGAATAGGAAGAATTCCACCATACTGAACTGATTGTCTGACCGGTCCTTTTTTTAAAACATCATAGATGTCTCCCCCTGAAGTATGGCAAAATATATCTAGTAATGCCGTTTCAGCTGCACACAGCAATGGAAGCTCGTGTGATTTGAGCGAGAGAAAATTAAAATATTCCTTTACTTCTTTCCAGGAAATCTCCTTTTCCATAAGGGGCTCAAAAATTTTTGCTATGATCTCTTTGGCATTTTCCAATAAGTAGGCATTTTCTCCGATCTCGCCCGATACATAATCTCGTATGATGGCCTCACCGAAGCCCCTTTTCCCTTGCCCCTCAATCTTAAGAATCAGGGAATCAGAAAAGGATCGGGAGGCCATTGCATGAGTAAAATCCATCTTAAACGGGATTTTTAATGCATAGAGTTCTGCTTTATCAAGCTTTATATATTGCTTCATAATCGTTAATAGCTTACTGTATGAGAGATATACTATCAATAGATATTCGATTTTGTGAAGTTAGCTTTTAAAATAATCAATCCCTGTTTAACTACCGGAAGACATCATCTTTCTTGAATTATAAAAATGTATAGTCGTATCCTTTCAGGGCATAAAATATGTATGGAACCAATTTTTGTCTCTGTCTTGGTCATCAGCTGTTTTTTATTAACAAAATATCTGGTAATCTCAAATCAAAAGGGACCGATGCAATCTCCTCTGAAAACAGAAATTACTGCAGATAATGTACAGTATGGCCGCAATGTAAAGGATTTGCTCTTTTTTCGTCCAATGGATATAAACACTGCGTCTTTAGAGGAGCTGACCTTGCTTCCCGGAATCGGCGAGGTTAATGCGTGCAGAATTGTTCAATTTCGCCGGGCTATTGGTTTTTTCCTCTCTGTTGATGAGCTTGATACCATCAATAGCCCCCTTAGTCCAAAACTATTAGAGACTATAACCCCATACTTAACTGTTGAATTTGATTACTAATACCCATATTCCAGAAACAGCCCAAATACTTGCCGTGGCTGGCAAAGGTGGTACCGGCAAAACCACTCTCAGTGCTCTCCTGATCAAATATCTTGTGGAGAAAGGACTGACTCCTGTATTGGCCGTTGATGCCGATGCAAATGAAAATCTTAATGAACTCGTCGGCCTTTCAGTAAAGACCAGCCTGGGAGATATCAGAGAAAGGATGAAGACAGATACGCCTCCCGGCATGGCCAAAAGAGACTATATGGAAATGTATATAAACCAGGCCATTATAGAGACCAAAGGTTTTGACCTAATGGTCATGGGTCAGCCCGAAGGCCCTGGCTGTTACTGCATGGCCAACACGATATTGGCACAAATAATAGAAGGACTGGCCAGAAGTTACCGCTACCTCATAGTCGATAATGAGGCTGGAATGGAGCATCTGAGCCGCTTAAATCTCCGGAAAATACACACCTTATTTGTCGTATCTGACCCTTCAATACGGGGGATAGTGACAGCAGCGCGCATAGCTAATCTTACTAAGGCTTTAAAAGTAGAAGTAAGAAATAAACTACTCGTAGTAAACAGGGTGCCAAAGGACCTGCCGGCAGCACTGGAGGATCAGATAAGGGAGGTCATACAAAAAACTGATCTTTTGTTTGGAGGCTGTATCCCGGCAAGTGAAGATATTTTCCAGAGTGAACTTCAGCAGAAATCTCTGCTGAAGCTATCAGCTAAAACCGAAGTAGTACAGATAATAACACGATTTTTTGACAAATTTTTGTAATTTTTTGGTAACTACTTCAATTATTTGCATTTTTATGATTCAGAACCTGCTGCACCTTCCCAACTAACTCGCCTATTTTAAAAGGCTTGCCGACACAATTCGGATCATTAATTATTGATGCTCCACATATCTCGTTATCTGGATTATGGCCGCTGCAGAATAACACCTTTATATTAGAATTGATCTCTTTGAGCTTCTCATAGGTTTCCTTGCCCCCCATCCTCGGCATACATATATTCAAGAGTACAAGGTCAACATCGTGTTCAAAGGCGCTGTAGACATTCAAGGCTTCGAGACCATCCTGTGCCAGCAACACACTGTAACCATAGACGGAAAGGACCTCTCTCGCCAAATCCCTAACGACTTCTTCATCGTCAACCACCAAAATGGTCTCTGATCCGCCCAGCTTCTGACTTTTCAGAGGTTCTTCGGCCGATTTCGTAACGGAATCCCACGCAGGGAAAAAGACCTTAAAGGTGCTTCCCTGCCCCCTCTCACTTTCAATTTGAATACACCCTTTACTGCTTTTCACAATCCCGTAAGCCATGGGAAGTCCAAGACCAGACCCCTTGCCCACCTCTTTGGTTGTAAAAAAGGGATCGAATATCCGGTCCCTTACTTCGGATTCCATGCCAGTCCCTGTATCACTGATGCTGATGCAGACATAACGATCAGAATGGTCTGTAAAATCCGGACAAAGGGCAAGGGCTTCTTTGTATTCTACTTCACTTGTGGCCAGCGAAAGACTACCTCCATCAGGCATAGCGTCCAGAGCATTAAGGCATATATTTAGAATGGCCTGCTGAACTTGTGTAGAATTACAATTAATAAAAGGGAGATTTTCCTGAAGAGAAATTCTTATCTCAATATTTTTGGGTAAAGAGCTTTTCATGAGTTCTATTGTTTCCTGTACAATCTCATTGACCGCTGATACGCTGGATTCTTCGGACCGGCTGCCACGGCTGAAGGCCAAAAGTTTTGCCACCAATTCGGCAGCCCTCAGGCTGGACTGCTCTATAATATCTGCATAGCGACCTATCTCAGAATCCTGCCCGATTTTCAGTTTTAAGAGATTTGTATAACCTAAAACACCGGTAAGTATATTATTGAAGTCATGTGCAATACCACTGGCCATAGTCCCTATGGATTCAAGCTTTTGGGACTGCAATAATTGGTTCTCAAGATATTTTTTTTCTGTTAAATCAGTCAACATAGCCAGACAACCGCTGTACCGATCGTCTGTCATGATAGGAACACTGCTGATCAAAACATTAACAGGTTCATTTGACTTACAATGCAATATGACCTCTTCCTTGGCTGTTTTTCCCCTCTTGTTCTCCATAAGTATTCGAAGAAGTATCTTTTTCCCCTCTTTGTTTACAAGATTATATACGCTTCGATTTGTCAGATGTTTATAGCCGAGCATTTTCTTCAAATGACAGTTTGAAAAATTGATCACTCCTTTTTCATCCAAAATCCAGATACCCTCGTTGACATTCTCTACAATGTCGCGGTACTTGCGCTCTGAGTCCTCAAGTCTCCTGTAAAGGTTTGCATTCTCAAGGGCCATGGCAATTTGGTTAGCAAAACTGGTAAGAAAATCCTTATCGATTTCCGCAACAAAATTCTGATCATTTTGATTGTCTCCCAGCATGATACCGACCAACCGGCCCCGCACAATCATGGGCACCAGAATAAAGGCCTTTGGCTTTAACTTCATCAAAAGAGGATTTTGGAAATTAAGGGACATTGCCCCCACATCTTTTATCAGGACAGACCTTTTTTCTCTGGCAGTACGGGCAATAATGTTGTCCTTTTTATCCAGGGGAATTTGATAACCCTTAAGGTCTGAAAAGATATCGGGTTCCACTCCCACTGCGTGAATCAGAATCAGGCTGTTTTTGGCTTCATCAAACAGGAATATACCTGCTCTATCGAGGTGAGCAATCTTCAAGAGCCTTTTGAGTATCAATTCCAGAAGCTCTTCCAGCCTGAGTGTGGAAAGGATTGCGGCGCTGCACTCATTAATGGTAGTAAGTTGATTCACCTTTTGTTGCAGGTCCTTATTTAGTTGATGGATCTGATTATATTTTTCTCTGAGGATTTCCTTATCCCTCTCAAGCTCCCTTCTGCTGTCTTTGAATACCTTCAATGGCGTTAACATCATGTGATAAAAATCTTTAAATTTGTTTCGAGTCTCCCACCGGAGGTGGTATTCGCAGTAGTCGTCCCCTCTGAAAAAACACCTGGTCTCTTCCAAACAGCTGGGTGGAAGGCCCCAAATCGTTGGAATCGCCTGATAAATACCTTTATTCATAAGACAAAAATCAGGGCTGAGCGGGATATCCTTTGACCATATGAGACGTATTACGGCGTTATTACGAGAAGAGCTAAGCAGTTCTATCCTCTTGGTCTTGTTGAAATAGTCATTTACCTTCTGGGTATGCTTTATTCCCATTTCTGGATTGCCAAAGGCATAGATTATAATCCTCTGGATATAGCCCAGACGCTGCCTTAATACGGAATTAAAACCTATTTTGTAAGCTGCATCATCATCGCCCGAAATCTTCCTGGCCCTGTCGTAAAGCTGAATCATTACGTTGGATGAAACCCAGTTATTCATATCAGAAAGAAAAGCCTTTGGATCGGATATTCCCTCCAATTCCTGTCCAAAATCCTCAAACAACTCAGACAATCTCCCAGGCTCCATATCCTCTATATACTGAATAACGGCAAGAGAATTAATACAACTATTGTGTTTATCCATTTGGTATGATCCCGATGTCAATTTTCTAATTCATTCAAAGCAAAAAATTAGATAATAACATAGCCTTTAATTAATAAAGTAATCATATGAGCGTTATGAAAGCATTTTAATAACATAAAACGCAATGCCCATAGAACACAACAAGACATTTCAAACAAAGGCATATTCTTTTAGATCTTGCAATTAAAAAATTGCTTTACTTATTAAAATTAATTGATAAACAAATTATAATTTGTCTCATTAATTGTTTTCTGGCAAGTTACATAGCGGTAGTGCAGGCATAACAGATCGGCATTAATTTTGCGTATATTTAAAAATAATGAACGTCAATCTGAAGTCGATCCCTCAATCTGTTTTTTAATATTGTTTTTCATCTGGCATAGAAAACGTTTCTCATAATATTAAAAAATACTGAAAAAAGGAGGATATGATGTACGGAATACCTGATGTTACCAGTCTTGGCTTAAGTCAGTTCTTTCAACTTTCCTTTAATGTAAAATTGGCTCGGTTATCACCACTCATGTGCCTTCGCTTCTACCTCTATATATTGGGATTTTTATACTTCTTCGTAAAAAGACATGATAGAAAAAATATAGTAATCTGTCAAAATTATGTATTGAAGCTAAATCTCAAAAAAAATGTGTCTTATCTGGACTCCATCAAGACCTTTCTGGGCGTTTTTGATCATTACTTTGAAAAATTAATAATGGCCCACAGGCCTCTATCAGAGATGATTGATTTTTTGCGCCTGAATTTACACATCAAAAACAAGAGTTGTTTGGACAAAATCAAAAAAACAGGAAAAGGGTGTATCTTTGTCACCGGACATTTTGGGGCAGTAGAATTCCTTCCGCTGTCATTGGCTATAGAGGGCTACAAGATAGCATTAATATGTAGATTCAAAACGAAAAAGCTAAAAGAGGAACTGATAAAAAGGGCAAAAAAGTTTGATGTCATATTAATAGATGCCAATGAGCCTAAAGTGGTATTTAGGGCACTCCGGGCCATAAAAAGTGGAAGAATACTAATCACCGAATGCGACGAATTCTCAGAATGGCGCCCATATCCGGACAAGCAGATCTCAGTCTTCGGCCACAGTATGCCACAAGACAAGACACTGGACTTTTTATATAAAAGGGCAAAAGTGCCTGCACTCATGGGAATTATGAGGCGGGGGAAAGACGGCTTTACCTTATGTATTGATTCCCTTGCAGATGGCAGTAAAGATGAATCTTTAGCCGTCATTGCATGGAAAAAGCTTGAAAACCATATACTCAATTATCCCCAACAGTGGTATCAATGGAAAGATGCTGCGACAGCACTGTCTGAACATATTGTTCGGAACACCGATAAAGATCACCTGGAAGAGACGTCAGCACCCTCTGAAAGCCCCTTTCTGTCTCCCAATCTTTCATAAGGACATATGGCTTTGTGAACGATTAATGAGATTGTTAAAGACTAATCAGTTCCGTCCTCGCCGCTTGCTAAAACCTATAATACAGGCTAAAGGCCAATGAATGAGTCCTCTGTTTATAATCCCCATTGGCCCTCAGCTGTTCGGGCAGGCCGGGCATTATCCTGTTGTCTTTTTCGCGCTCCTCGCCATATATGAAGTTATAGGCAATTCCCAGGACTGTCTTGGCTCCGAGTTTCCAGTCAAGACCGGCCGTATATATGTGGCGGTCCCCGTCAGGCTGCTGTGGATCAACGGTTGAATCAGGCATGGGTGCTTCATCGAAAATGTATCCGACCCTGAAGGTGTAATGCTCAGACATACTGTATTTTATGCCGAACCTGTAAGCAAAAACGTCTTCCCACTTCTTGGGCTGAGCAGATAAATATTGCCCGTTTACCGGATCTTCGAACTTGATCTTTAATTCATCATAAGTAGACCAGCCTGTCCAGGTAACATCAAATTCCAGGGTCCACCTGGTGTCCGGCTTAAAGGATACTCCGGCGGTAAGAGAGGGAGGCAGGTCCAGATCGCCCTCACCCTTCGTATCAGGGAAAATGCCTTTTAAGGGCTCAGGCACATCGAATTCAGCCTCCCCATGGTCAAAGCTCAATTTTATTTCACTTCTGTAAGACATACCCATCTGCCAGTAATCATTCACGTGGTATAAAAAGCCGAGATTGTAACCATAACCCCACGTATCGTCAGTGAGTTTCGACTCGCCGTCAGGATAAGGCATAAGTGGAAGTTTCTTTTTGAGTTCAAGGTCGCCCCGCAAGACGTTTAATCCTGCGGACACAGCCAGACCCCCTTTTTTGAAGGCCAGATTAGGATTAATATTAAATGTCTGTAAACTGGAATAGGTGCCAAGATAGCGTCCTTCCCAATCTTCATTCCATACCGTCGAAAGCCCAAAAGGAGAAAAGATTCCGAGTCCAAAATAGATTTGAGGTGATATCTGTTGTGTCAGATACGCATATGGCGGTATATGGATTCTGGCTACAGTTGCCTCGTCCTGGTTACCTGAGCCGTTATATTTAACCCTGGGGGCTATAAATGTCGAGCCGAGATACGCCTGGTTCCCCTTGAGTTGGACTATGCCTGCAGGATTGAAAAATACTGCAGAGGGGTCATCGGCCTGAGCCACAAAGGCATTCCCCTGACCCATGGCACCGGTTCCCTGCTGTAATATTGCGAAACCAGCGCTGTAGGCATAGTCTGCCAAAACAGCTAAAAGAAGTAATAGAA
>DQXT01000139.1 GCA_011042225.1 Deltaproteobacteria bacterium
CCGCTATGCGTACAGATGCACGTTAGGCGCACATCGTGGCGTATCTGTAGAACACAGGGAGAACACCATTGCCGCCCTGAAAGCTGCAGAGAAAAACAGAAAATATGCATTCATTGAGTTTGATGTCCAATATTCAAAAGATAAAAGAATAGTTGTCTATCATGACAAAAGGATGCTCAGATTGTTTGGCGACATGAGAGCAATAGGCAATACGACATTTGCCGAAATATCTGAAATAACAGGCGGAGAAATCGCTTCCTATGATAAAGTTATAGGCGTTTTGAGCAAGAAACTTAACATTGAAATAAAGTCACATGGGAACAATCAAGAAGATGAGTGCCTAGTGGATGAGATCATGGCAGATATTAAGACCCGCCAACGCGATAACGACGTGTTGATAAGCTCCATTTCCAGCCATGTCATAAAGTATATAAACCGAAAATATCCTGACATACCAACCGGTCAGGTATTCTGGCTGGTACCATCAACATATCTGCTCGACGGCCTTACAAAGAATCTGTATGAGGATATAAATGCTACCGAGGCAGTCTATCTCATGCTGCATGTTGCCAACCTGCGCAATATAGATGACCTGCTAAAGTTTAAACCCGCTGGGAAAACTATTGTTTTCTGGGATTTCGACGACACCATATATATCATACATAAAGACCTTTCTGACCGGCTCTGGGGCAATTCAGGTATCAGAACATTTTATCAATTGGTTCAATATAAACTTTCATCGTCATTTCAGGGACTGATCTCGAAAGGTAATCTGGCTATGGGGTCAATGATATAAGTGGTTTGGATAATTCAGTTCAATTCAGAAATGGACTTTGAGACTCTTTACGGGTTTAACTATAAGGCGTTTTTGAGACTAAATTTTGTGGACTGCCGCTAAAATAGGCCTTGACGTTTTCAGCGCTTGTGATGAGGATTCGCTCCAATGCCTCGCTGGTATTGAATGCATTGTGCGGGGTCAGGATTGCATGTTCCGAATGCAGGATTGAAAAACTTTCCATGGCCTCCTTTAATGTAATGGCCGCCAGGTCGTCTCTTTTGAGAAATTCTTCTTCAATCCAGACCTCTTCACCCTCAAAGGTATCAAGGGCTACTCCTCCCAATCGTCCTTCGCGTAGAGCCGCAGCAACGGCTTTGGTGTCAATGATCTTCCCGCGTGCAGTGTTTATAAGCAGGGCTGTGGGCTTTATAAGCCGCAATCTATCCGCATTAATCAGGTGATGGGTAGACGGGAGATATGGCACATGCAGGCTGATAACATCAGCTTGCTGTAGCACCTCCTCAAGGTCCAGAAACGTCACCTTGAATTTTTCGGCAAGTGCTGAATTCGGCTCCACATCATAGGCAATTACTTTCATTCCAAAGGCCCAACCAAGCCTGGCCATCTGAGAGCCGATTCTACCTGTTCCTATCAGGCCGAGGGTCTTTCCATTAAGATCCATGCCCCTGAGGCCGGCACGGCTGAAAAATCCCCGCTCAACCCGCTCAAATGTCGGTTTCAATTTACGGGCCAAGGCTATAATAAGACCAAACGTATATTCGGCTACCGTATTGTCGCCGTAAGCAGGGACATTGCATATGGTGATATTCCGAGACCTGCAGGCATCTAAATCAATATGATCGAAACCGGTGGACATGGTCGCAATTATCTCCAGTTGAGGCAGAAGATCTAGCACATCCTGTGTAATCTGAGACTGGATGAATATTCCTATGCCAGCCGCATCTTTTGCGATATCTGCAGTATGTATATCAATAGGCTCTTGACGGAAACTCAATTCAAATGTCTTTTCTTTCTCAAGCGTCCTTGATAATACGGCCTGTTCTTTCTCGTCTACATTAAAGAAAGCCAGTTTAATCATTGTAATAGGATCTCCTTATCTGCTACTGTATTTCGATTCTCCGGTCGTGTTACGTCTGCCGGGTAGTAGGCTTAATATATTATATGTGGTATATATGTTACTATAAAATAGTCAAATTTCATATGTGATAGATCGGATATACTTCATTCCTGGAAAATTTTGCATCTTGCTTTCAGGACTTTTTGCGGTGTAATCAATGATGAGTTTTGGGTAAGATTTAAATATCCTTGACAGCTATTGATTTCATGTTAATTTCTGATCTCGTTTTATTTAATTTTTGGAGGAAGTTATGTACGCTGTTATTAAGACAGGCGGAAAACAACATAAGGTATGTCCGGGGGAGGTCCTCAGGGTAGAAAAACTCAATGCCGAAGCAGGCTCAGAGATTGAGATACCTGAAGTGCTGATGGTGGTAGATAATAGCCAGACCAGAATCGGCAGGCCTATAGTGGAAGCCGCCACGGTGCGGGCTCAAATTTTGGAGCACGGCCGTGGTAAAAAGATTGTTGTTATGAAGAAGAAAAGGCGCAAGGGTTATAAGGTCAAGCGCGGGCACAGGCAACCTTTCACTACTCTTGAGATCAAAGAAATCGTTGTCTAGGGAGATTTAATCATGGCACATAAAAAGGCTGGCGGCAGTTCACGAAATGGCCGAGACAGCAAAGGCCAGCGCAGAGGCGTAAAACGTTTCGGCGGTCAGATCGTAAGGGCTGGAAATATCTTGGTCCGTCAGTTGGGAACTAAGTTTCATCCGGGACGAAACGTGGGCATAGGTAAGGATTATACCCTGTTTGCAAAAGCAGATGGGGTCGTGAAGTTCGAGATAGTGCAAAATAGGAAGCGAGTCAGCGTTTACCCTATGCAGGGCGTTGCTTCCTGATCCCTCCATCCATAGCAAATCTTCTCTCAACAACCTGAAGTGCCTGGCGGGAAAGCTCTGCTGTTGGCGATTTTACTGATATCGACTTCCCGGTCATTTTTGAATTCAGGTTCGCAGATTGCCCGGATTGCGGACTGTTTGATTGCACAAATCTAAGCAAAACGGTCGGCATATGAATAAGATTCGGGCTTTGATTACCTGGCCTTAGAGGCTAAAGTATTGCGGTGCGGGCAGGATATTGAAGCCCAAGCGGTAAGTCCTGCCTAATATTTCAGGTTTTCTATTTTCACCAAACTGTCTATTGATAATATATATGATTTTAACAAGAGCAATCACATAAATAAAAGGGCTCAAAGGTTCGATGTGCGGTGTTACTGAAGATTCACAAAGGAGAAGTACTCTTGAACAGTCAATTCTGTGCACCTGAACCTCTATTGCAGATATAGATTATTGATAATTTATGGATTTTGTTGATCAGGCCAAAATATACGTCAAGGCTGGAGACGGAGGGGCCGGGTGTGTAAGCTTCCGCCGGGAGCGTTTCGTCCCCAGGGGGGGGCCTGACGGCGGGGACGGAGGCCGCGGAGGAGATGTCATCTTCCGTGTGAATACCGGACTCAATACACTGCTTTCTTTTCGCAGGAAGCGTCACTTTAAGGCAGAAAATGGTCAGGCGGGAAGAGGAAAAAATCAGCAAGGCAAGAGCGGTAGGGATATTGAAATACAAGTACCTCCAGGCACTGTAGTAAAGGATTCTGAGGACGTATTTGTACTGGCGGACCTTACAGATCCGAATACCAGCTGGGTTGCCGCCAAGGGAGGGCTGGGCGGTAAAGGAAACGCCCATTTTGTGTCATCAACACGTCAGGCGCCTCGTATTGCTCAGCCCGGCCTGCCCGGTGATGAGCAATGGCTGACTCTAAAGCTAAAGCTTATTGGTGACGTGGGTCTAATAGGCATTCCCAATTCAGGGAAGTCAACTCTGCTCGCAAGGATATCGGCGGCGAGGCCCAAGATAGCGGATTATCCCTTTACCACCCTTGTACCGAATCTGGGTGTGGTAGAGCTCTCGGATGACAGGACCATGGTAGTAGCTGACATACCGGGTCTTATTGAGGGAGCCCATAAGGGTGTAGGCATGGGTCTTGATTTTTTAAGGCATATCGAGAGGACCAAGGTCCTGCTGTATGTTCTGGATGCCTCTCAAGGGAAAGAGTCTGTCCTGCACAGCTACCGGACCATCAGGGAGGAAATAAAAAAATACCATGTACCCCTTATTGAAAAGCCCCAGGCGGTAGCCTTAAATAAGATAGATATTACAGACAAGGTCATTATAGAGAGGGCCAAAGATGCTCTGGCGGAAGAAGGACACAGGATTTATATTATTTCAGCCCTTACTGGATTTGGAGTATCTTTGCTTATAGAGGATTTATATAAGATAGTGAATTTAGGAATTGATGATTTGTGATTTAATAATTCACAGTTCCCTGATTATAGGTATGTAGATAGCGCCTCTGGGCGAGTTAGAGCATCTTTGACACGTATTGCCCTGACTAATCAGCGGCTATTTGTTAAATTTAAATCCAAAAAAGAAAAATCCTATACTATTAAATATGCAGAGACTGGAGAACAACTTAACAAATGGAAAATATGTCACGGATAGAGGGTCGTAAATTTTTAAAATCCGTACGCAAGGTTGTAATAAAGGTGGGAAGCGCTGTTCTCACTGACGAAAATGGCCTTAATGATCAGGTAATAGCCGACCTTTGCTCCCAAGTTGCCTTACTTCGCAAGGAAGGCCTGGAGATTACCATTGTCTCCTCCGGGGCCATAGCCGCCGGCATGGGGAAAATGCTCGGGCTTCAAGTACCTAAAACCGTTCCGGAAAAACAGGCAATGGCCGCACTTGGACAAGGGCGTCTAATTCAGGCCTATGAGGATGCCTTCAGAAATCATAACATTCAAGTAGCACAGATTTTGCTCACCAGGGAAGGATTGGTTTCAAGGTATCGTTACCTTAATGCAAAAAATACATTAAAGACTTTGTTGCAGTGGCGTATTATCCCAATTATCAATGAGAATGATACCGTGGCTACAGAAGAGCTTCAGTTTACTGATAATGACGCCTTGGCCGCGCTGATTGTGAATTTGGTGGAGGCAGAGGTCCTTATCTGCCTGAGTGATGTAGAAGGGCTTTACGACGGGGACCCCAGAGAGAAGCCTGATGCAAAGCGTATCCCTGAGGTGTCAAGAGTAGACAAATCAATAACTGATTTTGCCAGTGATTGTCTGGGAAGGGCCGGCCGGGGAGGCATGAAGTCCAAATTGGAGGCAGCCCAAATGGTGACGGCTTGCGGTGTTCCTATGCTGGTTGCCAAGGGCAGGACCGACCGGATATTGACTCGGCTCTTCGCCGGAGAAGACTTGGGCACCTTATTTTGCGCTAGCAAGAGAAGGATACACGGGCGAAAGCCATGGATTGTATTCACTCTTGCTCGGGAAGGCGTCCTTGAAATCGATCATGGGGCAGTAAAGGCAATGGTGGATAATGGTAAGAGCCTTTTGCCGGTCGGGATCAGGGCGGTTCAGGAGGATTTTGAAGCCGGTGCATGTGTTGTGTGCCGTGATAGTTCAGGGAAAGAGGTCGCCGTAGGGCTCAGCAATTACAATTCCCAAGACATCCGCAAAATTTGTGGTTGTCAGACAGGTGAAATATATGACATAATCGGTCATCAAGGAACGAGCGAGGTTATACACAGGGATAATATGGTGATTTTATTATGAATGAAATACAGAATTTAATAGCAAAAATGGCCAAAGAGGCCAAAAAGGCGGCAAGAGAGGTCGCCAAACTCTCGACCACGGTGAAAAACGATGTCCTCCTGGGGACTGCGGCACGGATATTAAAGGACCGGGAAAGGCTGCACAAGGAGAACGAAAGAGATCTTAAAAAGGCAAAAGAGAAAGGTGCTAGTACTGCCTTCATAGATCGTCTGAGGCTGTCTGACAAAGTCATTGATTCCATGGCTGAAGGCCTCAAAGACGTGGCGGCCATTCCGGATCCTGTGGGCGAGATTACGAAGATGTGGAAGAGACCCAACGGCCTTACCGTGGGCAAAGTTCGAATACCCCTGGGTGTAATCGGAATGATTTACGAGTCCAGACCGAATGTAACCATAGATGCGGCGGGCCTTTGTCTCAAGGCCGGAAACGCCGTAATACTTAAAGGCGGATCAGATGCCCTCTATTCCAATCTGGCCCTGGCCTCCATACTGCAAGAGGTGCTGGCAGAGTTTTCTGTGCCTGTAGAGGCGGTGCAGGTAGTTTCAACCATAGATAGGGCGGCGGTCACAGAGCTTCTGAAAAGGGAAGAAGAAATAGATGTCATAATCCCAAGGGGGGGTGAAGGCCTTATACGTTTCGTGGCCGAGCACTCCCGCATGCCTGTGCTGAAGCACTATAAAGGCGTGTGCCATGTATATGTAGATAAGTGGGCCGATTTGAAGGTAGCCAAAGAGGTCTGTTTTAATTCCAAAGTGCAGAGGCCAGGGGTCTGTAATGCCATGGAAGGCATGCTTGTACACAGGGAGATCGCAGATGAGTTTCTGCCCTTAATCGCCGAGTCATTTAAGGATGCCGATGTAGAACTCAGGGGGTGTGAGCGCACTTGCGGATTGGTACCTTTTGCCAAAGCGGCTACTGTTGAGGACTGGGGAACGGAGTTTTTGGACCTGGTCCTGGCTGTAAAGGTGGTTGACAGCATGGATGAGGCCATGGACTATATTGCCCGCTACGGTTCAAATCATACCGATGCAATAGTCACGAGGGATTACTCAAAGGCGAGGAGGTTTCTGTCAGAAGTGGATGCGTCTCTGGTTTTGGTAAATGCTTCAACCCGGTTCAATGACGGGGGGCAGTTGGGCCTTGGAGCAGAGATAGGAATCAGTACCTCCAAGCTGCATGCCTATGGTCCAATGGGGCTTGAGGAGCTCACTGCCACGAAATTCATAGCCTTTGGTGACGGCCAGATAAGGAGCTAGTGTGCGCATAGGTCTGTTGGGAGGTACGCTGGATCCTGTCCACTTTGGCCATCTCAGGTCGGCTGAGGAAATCAGAGAGGTCATGGAGCTGGATGAAATCTGGTTTATGCCTGCCGCCCTGCCGCCACATAAGGAACCATCAAAACTTACTTCCTTCGCCCACCGTCTTGCAATGGCGGAGCTGGCAGTAAATTCTATCGACTTTTTTAAGGCTACAGCCATTGAAGGCGAACGTATAGGTCCGTCATACTCCATTGATACCTTAAAGGAACTCAGGAAAAGGTATAAAAACAGGGCTGAATTTTTCTTTATTCTGGGCAGTGACGCATTTCTTGACATTGAGACATGGAAGGACCATGGCAGACTTACGGACTATGGTTCTCTGGTAGTAATGAGACGGGGTGCTGAAGACTCGTCAGGACTGAAACAGGTCATATCGCGGGCATTTCCAAATCATCGTATACAGGGGGAAAAAGACCTTTTTGTTGCCCATGGTAAAGGTTCTATATACCTTTATTCAGTGACTCACCTTGCCATTTCGGGTACTGATATACGTCGTAGGGCAAGAGCAGGTCTTTCTGTGCGTTTTCTTGTCCCTGAAAAAGTCAGGATATATATGGAAAAAAATAGCTTGTATGCAGAGCCGGGAGGCGACCTCTTACCATCTTTAGCGGATAAAGAGTCTAAGATTTCGTCTTTAGCAGAACCAGTTCAACAGATAGTTGCCGGAATCCTGGAAAACAAAGGAGAACAGTTGATAATTCTGGACATGAGAGGTCTTTCTCCTCTTGCTGATTTTTTTATAATTTCCCAAGGACGATCAACAAGACATGTCCAGGGTATTGCGAACAGGTTGCGCAAGGACCTTCGCAAAAAGGGAATCAGGTGCAGAGGAGTTGAAGGGGAACAGGAAGGCAAGTGGGTATTAATGGACTATGGCGATGTTATTGTACACCTGTTTTACGGGCCCACAAGGGATTTTTATGACCTTGAAGGCCTCTGGAGCGAGGTCCCGAGAATCATATTTTAGTGTCTGCGCTATAATCGTCCTATATGAAAGATTCGATCTGTGAGTTCAAGGCAGTCAGCAAGGACTATTCCAATCCACATGGTTTTTTTGCCACAGATTCTTACAAAATTAAGGCATTGGACAGGATTAATCTGTCTGTTGAACAAGATGAGATCTTGGGACTCGTTGGAGAAAGTGGCTGCGGCAAATCCACGCTGGCCAAAATAGCATTGGGGCTTGAATCTCCTACAAGTGGACAGGTTTTTTTTTCCGGACATGACATTGCCGGTTTTGATAAAACCAGGATGAAAATTTTTCGGCGTCAGGCACAGATGGTTTTCCAAGACCCCTTTTCCTCGCTAAATCCTAAAAAGACGGTCTTGAAGATCCTGAGCGAACCATTAAAGATACACAGGCTGTGTTCAAAGGACCATTATGAAGAGCGTGTCTCGGAACTTTTACAGGAAGTCGGCCTGAGCGAACGGATCCTGAACCGTTATCCACATGAATTCAGCGGAGGCCAGCGTCAGCGTATCGGTTTGGCCAGGGCACTTGCCACAATGCCAAGAATGATAATTGCAGATGAGCCTACATCTGCTCTGGATGTCTCTATACAGGCCCAGATAATAAATCTGCTTCTTGACCTTCAGGAAAGGCATAAGCTCTCTTTCCTTTTTATCTCACATGACCTTCCTGTTATACAGTTTGTAAGCCATCGTGTAGCTGTTTTATATAATGGCCAGCTTATGGAATTGATGCCTCGAAGTGCATTTTTGCAATCACAGAATCACCCAATGACCAAATCATCAAATTACCATCATCCTTATACATCGCTTCTTCTGAATTCTGTTCCTGTTCCGGATCCAAAGGCGAGGGCGGAGGCGAAGAAAGGAGATCATGGAGCCGCCTTTAATTATAGAAGTGATAGATATCAGGATGGATGCGCCTTTTGTCCCCGGTGCGATCTGGCTGTAGACAGATGCGGCATAGAACGACCTTTATTGAAGGAAATTGAAAAAGATCACTTTATTGCATGTCATGTTATAACTTGAATTGAGAGTTCATCTGTTAGACATTAGTATTCAATTGTCAAAAATCAGGGTATTACATTAATCAAAAATAACACCTGACAGGTAAAAATTTATGATACAAGAAATTCTGCTTGTCAGGACGGCGGTCCGATCATTATTAAACCAATAGCTGACTGCCAGGCGGTCGATCGCTCAATTTAGTTATAAATTAAACGGGAGTAAGTAAGTCAAAATGGATATAGAAGATACTATTACAGATCTGCTTGAGACAGATGACCAGGGAGAGCCTATAGAAATACCTGAAGAGCTTCCTCTTTTGCCAGTAAGGGACGTGATTGTCTTTCCCTCAATGATTATTCCGCTTTTCATTGGAAGAGAGGCCTCTGTAGCCGCGATAAACGATGCCATGGCCTCTGACAGGATGGTTTTTCTTGTCACACAAAAGGACGCCTCGGAAGAGACCCCGTCCAAGGATGGATTGTACAAGACCGGTGTCGTGGCCATGATAATGAGGACGCTACAGCTTCCTGACGGGCGTCTCAAGGTCCTGGGCCAGGCCCTTGTAAAGGGTATGATTCAGGAATTCCTGCAAGAAAAGCCTTGCTTTAGGGTCCGCGTGAAGACGGTCAAAGAGGAAGAATCATCTGAGATATCCGTAGAGGTAGAGGCCCTTGTCCGAAATATAAGAGATCAGGCAGAAAAACTGTTTAATCTTAAGGGCGTCTTTACTCCTGAGATGGGGGCTATCTTAAGTGGTGTTGAGGAACCGGGCAGGCTGGCGGATATCGTTGCATCTAATCTTAACTTAAAATCCGCCGAGGCACAGCGTTTGTTGGAAATGACAGATCCCCTGGCGCGTTTAAGGGAAGTAAATAACCTGCTCACAAGGGAACTCGAGGTCTCTACTGTGCAGGCCAAAATCCAGTCTGACGCCAAAGAGGAAATGACCAAGACCCAGAGAGAATATTTTCTCCGCGAACAGTTGATGGCCATAAGAAGGGAGTTGGGGGAAATCGACGAAAAGTCTGAAGAATTGGCAGAGCTTAGGGAGAAGGTCCGTAAGGCCAAGATGCCCAAGGAGGCGGAGAAGGAAACCCTGAAACAGATCCAGAGGCTTGAGTCCATGCATCCTGAGGCCTCTGAGGCATCTATGGTAAGGACGTATATCGATTGGCTGATCGCTGTTCCATGGTCAAAGAGCACAAAGGATAAGCTGGATGTGCGCAGGGCACAGAAGATTCTGGATGAGGATCACTATGACCTGGAAAAGGTTAAGGACCGCATAGTTGAATATATTGCTGTCAGAAAACTCAACCCTTCTGTAAAAGGACCGATTTTGTGCTTTATAGGTCCACCAGGGGTCGGGAAGACATCCCTGGGCCGTTCTATAGCCAGAACCATCGGGAAAAAGTTTATCAGGATATCTCTCGGAGGCGTCAGGGATGAGGCAGAGATTCGAGGTCATCGCAGGACCTATATTGGTGCCCTTCCAGGAAGAATCATACAAGGACTTAAAAGGGCCGGGAGCAACAATCCTGTTTTCATGATGGATGAGGTGGATAAGATAGGGGCTGACTTTCGAGGCGATCCGGCTGCCGCCCTTTTGGAGGTTCTTGATCCTGAACAGAACAACTCATTTACAGATCATTACCTGGATCTGCCTTTTGATCTTTCAAAGGTATTGTTTCTGCTTACGGCCAATGTATCTGATACTATTCCATCCGCCCTTTTTGATCGACTGGAGGTAATTCATCTGTCCAGCTATACCAGTGAAGAGAAAAAGGCCATTGCCAAGAAATATCTGATCCCCAGACAGCTCAAAGAACACGGGCTTTCAGAGAAGGTCCTGAAGATTTCAGATGCCACGCTCATCAGGATAATTTCAGACTATACTCAGGAGGCGGGACTTCGAGAACTGGAGAGACAGATAGGCGCAATTTGCAGAAAGGTGGCAAGGCGTATCGCCGAGAGCGGAGATGCGACCTTTAAAATTACCAGCGCCAACATTAAACATTATCTTGGTATCCCGAAGTATGAGACAGATCTGGAACAGGAAGAGAGCCAGGTAGGGGTTGCAACAGGACTTGCGTGGACTCCGTTCGGGGGTCAGATCCTGCGGGTTGAGGCCAGCGTAATGAAGGGTAAAGGGAAACTGACCCTTACCGGACTGATGGGCGAGGTAATGAAGGAGTCGGCTCAGGCTGCCTTAAGTTATGCGAGATCAAGGGCCGAAGAGCTTGGTATCGACCCTGAGGTCTTTGAGGAAAAGGACATACACATCCATGTGCCGGCCGGGGCCATACCAAAGGACGGTCCTTCTGCAGGCATAACCCTTACCACGGCTCTTGTCTCTGTCCTGGTTCATCGGCCGGTCAGTAAGGATGTGGTCATGACCGGGGAAATAACCTTGCGCGGCAGGATACTTTCTGTCGGAGGGATAAAGGAAAAGGCCCTGGCGGCATTGAGGGCCGGCATTTATACTGTTATAATTCCAGAGCAAAACCTGATAGACTTGGAAGAGATACCGGCAAATATCCGCAGAAAACTTGATTTTAAGCCGGTTAGGCATATGGACGAGGTGCTGGATATTACTATTGGACCTCGGCCCTGGGTAAATATAAATGGCGAATGAGACCACTGTTTACATTTCCATGCATTGAAATTATTCAATGGAGTCCTTATGCACATGAGGATTGATCGCGATCGCCTGGCCGATACATTCAGGCAACTTGTTTCGATAGACAGCCCTTCAAGAGAAGAAAAGGGTGTGGCAGACTGTATCAGGAAAATCCTGAAGGAGGAAACAGGGGCGGAGGTTATAGAAGATCGATCACATAGTCAGACAGGCTCTGAAAGCGGCAACATCATTGCACGCATTCCAGGCACAGAGAAGGTGGCACCGCTCTTTTTCAATGCCCACATGGACACTGTGGAACCTGGAAGAGGAATCAAGGCAATCTTAAAGGACGGGATTTTCCATAGTGACGGGTCCACAGTCCTTGGTGCAGATGACAAGGCGGCTGTAGCCATACTCATTGAGGCGGCAAGGCTGCTAAAAGAGCACAGGGTCTCTCATGGTCCTATTGAGTTTCTATTTACCGTATGCGAGGAAATCGGACTGCTGGGGGCCAAATCGCTGGATCCTGCTTTGCTTGAGGCCAAGGCCGGGTATGCTCTTGATTCGGATGATCCGGAAGTCTTAATAAATCAAGCACCTTGTGCCGTTCGTTTCAGGGTCAGGGTCCTTGGCAAGGCCGCTCACGCTGGTCTTAATCCTGAACTGGGAATAAATGCCATACAGGTTGCAGCCAGGGCCTTGGGAGAAGTACCTATAGGCCGCATTGATGAGTATACTACTGCCAATATCGGGTTGATACGCGGTGGCAAGGCGACCAACATAGTACCTGAAGAAGTGGAGATGGAGGGAGAGATCCGTAGCCACAATCCTAAAAAATTAAACGAAGTCTGGGATCAGATCCTTGGGGCTTTTCACAGAATCGCTTTGGATTTTAAGCCGGAGGCAAACCACAGCAAAGAAAATCCCGGATTTCCCTTGATTACCACAGAGTTGATTGATGACTATCCTCTGATGTCGGTCTTTGAAGAGCATCCCCTGATTACCACTGCCGTGAAAGCGTCAAAGGGGCTCGGGAGGGAACTCAGATTAAACATGACCGGAGGGGGAAGCGATGCCAATATCTTAAACTCTAAGGGCCTTACTACAGTGATCATGGGAGTTGGTATGCAAAACGTTCACTCCACATCAGAGTATATAAGCCTGGATGATATGACAGCTGCAGCGGAGTTGGTCCTGGAGATAATAAAAAACTGGGAGGCGACCGAGGGGCCTTGAGGCTCAGGATTTCTTTTTTTGCTCTCTAAACTTGTTTCTGCACTTGTCGCTGCAGAAGTAATATGTCTTTCCTTGCCAATTAAGGGATAAGGCATCCCTTTTAGCGCAATAGACGCCGCATACAGGGTCCTGTACAAGTATATCCGTTACGGGTGTTTTACCATCATGTTTTGAACCGGTTTTCAAAACCTTTTGCGATTTAAGGCCTTTTAAAAGGCCTTTTATGATATAAAAAACCAACAGGAACAAGATAGAAAGCAAAATAAAGCGCAACATGGGCTACCTGTCCCCCTGTGTTTCTTTTTGATTCAATTTACGGATTTCCGGTCTGTCTTGTGGGAGTTCAGCCAGGAGTTCCGAAACCGTTTTGTTCCATGGGATAAGCAAGAGATTTGGAGCAAGCTCAGCCCACGGAGCCAGTACGAAACGCCTAGTGGAAAGGCGGGGATGGGGCACATAAATCTGTTGATTGCTTGTCCGTATCAGCACCCCTTCCATAAAGAGTAAATCCAGATCAATGGGCCGGTCTTCTTTTTCCTTGCGGTCTCGACCCATGGCATTTTCAATTTTCAGCAGGTTGGAAAGTAGATTCTGAGGACCAAGGGCTGTAATTATTTCCGCCACGGCATTTATGAACCATTTGGATGTATTTATATCCACTGGTTCGGTCTCATACCATTGGGAACAGCGCAAAAAATCTATTTCAGGCTGGGCGGACAAAAGGCCAAGGGCCTTAAGGCAGTTTTCAATCCTATTTCCAAGATTGGCCCCCAGACCAATATATGCCTTTTTCCAGCCGTGCGTTCTATCAGACACCAAATTTTATCTTATTCCCAATTCCATTAAAATATTTGTCTAAATCTCTCGACAGCTTCTGCAAGACGTTCCTTTGACACGGTTAACGCCATACGTACATAACCCTCGCCGGATTGGCCAAAACCGTTTCCAGGCGTACATACGATCCCTGTCTTTTCAAGTAGCAGGGAACTGAAATCCTTAGATGTATAACCTTTAGGAACCGGGGTCCAGACATAAAAGGTGGCCTTGGGGAAAGGGGTGTCAAGGCCCAGGTCCCGAAGGCCTGAAACCAGAATATCCCTGCGCTCGCGATATATCTCCTGCATTTTACGGATACAGGATTGATCACTTTCCAGTGCTGCAATGCCGGCCTCCTGAACGGCCTCAAATTGTCCGGAATCTATATTGGATTTCACCTGGGCAAGCGAACCGATCAGTTCAGGATTCCCTACTGCAAATCCTATGCGCCAACCGGTCATGTTGTAAGTCTTTGACAGTGAATGAAATTCCAGGCCTACTTCCTTGGCACCCGGGGTCTCAAGGAAGCTTGGAGCGATATATTCATCATAGGTCATTTCGCTGTAGGCATTGTCGTGGCAAACGATAATATTGTTTTCCTTTGCGAAGTCAACGACCCTGGCAAAGAACTCAGGCGGGGCTACTGCGGCAGTGGGATTATTCGGATAATTTATCCACAGGATTTTTGCCCTTTTCAGGATATCTGCCGGTATAGAGTCAAGGTCCGGCAGAAAATCGTTTTCAGCGATTAACGGCAGATAGTAGGTCTCGCCGCCGCTAAATAATGTTCCAATATTATAAACAGGATATCCCGGCGTAGTTACCAGCACCACATCGCCCGGATCTACAAAGGCGATAGGGAAATGCGCTATCCCCTCCTTTGATCCTATAAGGACAACGACCTCGCTCGCAGGATCGAATGACAGGTCAAACCTCTTTTTATACCATTCGGCTGCCGCTTTACGGAAAGAAAGCATGCCGCGGGATGATGGGTATCGGTGATACCGTGCCTCCTTAACAGAGGCTATCATGCGCTCCACAATAAACTCGGGTGTGGGGAGATCCGGATCACCAATACCTAAATCAATAATATCTACACCCTTTTCCCGGACCTCGGCCTTCATTCGGTCGAGCTCCAGAAAAAGATATGGTGGCAACTGTTGTAACCGCACCGATTTTGTGAAAATCATTGATAAGACCTCAAATTTGTCATTCTTTAATCTAAATTAAGCTGTTAGCCTATAGCGGTTAGCTATTAGTTTAATGATTACAGGAAGTTCTGCTATTACAAACTTTCATCCATTGGGTGTTATTTCTAATTAACCCAATACCTTGATTTTTCAAAGCTAAACGCTAATGGCTAACAGCTAATCGCTCAATTCAGGTTTAAGGAAAGAAAAAAATAATTACTTGAGCCCCAACACATCCTGCATATCATAAAATCCTGCTGGCTGTTCAGCGATCCAGAGGGCCGCCCTTACTGCTCCTTTTGCAAAGGTGTCCCGGTTTGAGGCCTTATGCACGACCTCAATACGTTCACCTATGCCGCCGAAAAGCACTGTATGTTCGCCGACTATATCTCCGGCTCGAAGGGTCTGGATACCAATTTCCTTTTTACTTCTTTCACCAATAAACCCATGTCTTTCAAATAAACCTACCTCTTCAAAATCCCTGCCGAGGGAGGCGGCAATTACCCTGCCCAATTGAAGGGCCGTGCCGCTAGGGGCATCTTTTTTCATTCTGTGGTGTGCCTCTACGATTTCAACATCATAGTCATCACCAAGGACCCTGGCTGCAATGTCAACAAGCCTGTAAAGCAGATTAACCCCTACACTCATATTGGGCGCGAGTACGCAGGGGAAATCCTTTGCGAGCTGTCTGATTTCGACAAGTTCTTCACTTGCCAGTCCCGTTGTTCCTATAACCATCGATTTTTTATGTAGGGCTGCGATACGGGAGTGTTTCAGGCTGGCTTCGCTGATAGTGAAATCGATGACTACATCTCCCTGATCTATCACGGAATCGAGGCTGTCTGCTACTGTAACTCCCAAGGATCTGGTCCCCGCAACAACTCCGGCATCCTGGCCGACAGCCGGGCTGTCCGGGTGTTCGAATGCCGCCTTCAGAGTGATACCCTCAGTATTATTAATCATGTTTATAATGCGACCGCCCATACGACCACCCGCACCGGCTACTATAGCTCGGACCATAATATCTCCTCCTAAAAATCAGCACTCAGGCAATCCGGTCTTTTACGACCGCCGTTTTATCAAATATTCAAGCCTTATTATACTGTAAAAACAGTAAAACATTAGTACGCTTAACAAGCCATATATGCACGGCGTGAAATTTTTCCGGAATGATAAGTAGTTATCGTAAGTCTCAGTGACGGAAAATTGAGGCAACGCCGCAGATCAGGTCTTTAAGCGGAATCGGTTCTACTTGACCAGCTTGAGTTCTTGCAGAACCCCTCTCAGTCTCTTGATATTGGCCTCACTCATCGGGGCCAAGGGTAGACGGACTTCATCCGTGGGTATTTTGCCCATCATTGCGAGAGCGGTCTTGGCCGGAACTGGATTGGTCTCATAAAAAAGGGCGTTAAACAGCGGAAATAATTTTAAATGCAACTGGCGTGCCTTTATAAAATTCCCCTTTTTAAATGAGTTTACCATAGCAGCCATTTCTCTCGGCACTATGTTTGATGCAACGGAGATGACACCCCTGCCTCCAATGGTCATGATGGGGAAGGCGGTAAAGTCGTCGCCTGATAGCACTATAAAGTTTTTAGGACACAACCGGATTACCTCTGTTACCTGCTTCAGACTGCCCGTTGCCTCCTTTATCCCGATAATGTATCTGTTTTTGGCGCAGCGCGCTACGGTTTCGGGAAGCATGTTTACACTTGTACGTCCGGGTACATTATAAAGGACCATGGGAAACTTGCATTCATCAGCTACGGTCATAAAGTGCCGATATAATCCTTCCTGGCTGGGTTTGTTATAGTATGGTGTAATCACCAGTGCTGCGTTCGCACCGGCATTCTTCGCGTGATTTGTGAGCATGATAGTCTCTGCAGTGGAGTTGGAGCCTGTTCCGGCGATCACCGGTACGCGTCCTTTAACGGTATCTATGGTGATCTCCACCACCCTCATGTGCTCTTCGTGGCTCAGGGTGGCTGACTCACCGGTAGTACCGCAAGGTACTATG
Source organism: Deltaproteobacteria bacterium (assembly GCA_011042225.1). Taxonomy (GTDB): domain Bacteria; phylum Desulfobacterota; class Dissulfuribacteria; order Dissulfuribacterales; family UBA3076; genus UBA3076. Next base: position 16,714 of record DQXT01000139.1, read on the forward strand.
CAATGGGTCCCTGACTTTATATTCCATTCTATAAGGTTCTTGAGGGCTTCCTCATCCAGTTTTCCGTCCTTAAAGGGGGTTACTATGGCAACAATGGCCCCGCCGATCTGCTCTTTTTTTCCCTTGCCCGCTGTTTTCCTTCTTTTACTTGCTCCGATTTCTTTCGCCATAATGTGTTTACCCTCCACTAATACGACTTTTTGGAAATTTTTTTGAAAAGCATGCATTGTTTGATATATAGATTATTAAAGGTTTTATGTCCTCAGGGCAAGTACCGTTAAGAATAATTAAGGGATTGAAAGATTCAGTAATTCGACAATTGGGGACCGGAGGTATCTACCGGACAGTCTTAAATTCCTTTAATAGTTTGAAATTATAAGAAAAGAGGAACTATCTGCGTCATTCCGATGAAAGTCGTAATCCAATATCTTAAAATGACCTGAATGACGAATGAAAAGAGAAATTTGGACTCTCGAGTGAACAAAAAAAGACTTTTAGTCATTGAAGACGAGATTTCCGTGGCCAAGCAGCTTCAGTGGGGTCTTGGAAAGGAATATGAAATAACCATTGTCTCTGAAGCTGAAGAGGCCAGACCACTGCTGGCCTCCGACGCCTTTCCGTTAGTGACCCTGGACCTTGGCCTGCCACCTTACCCTGACACCCCTCAGCAGGGTTTTAAGCTCCTGGAAGAGATATCTTCTCTTGCCCCTTATACAAAGGTGATTGTCATCACGGGCAATGCCGAAGAGGAAAATGCAGTCCAGGCCATTGCCCTTGGTGCGGCCGATTTCTGTACTAAACCCATCGATTTGAATATATTAAAGATTATTCTTTCCCGCACTTTCAGAATATATGAGCTGGAAGAGGCCAACCGCCGGCTGCAACAGCAAACCAGTCAAGGCGGTTCTTTCTGCGGCATGCTCGCTGTTTCCCCTGGCATGGGCAAATTGTTTGAGCGCATCAGGCAGGTAAGTGAAACCGATTACCCGGTCCTCATAGCCGGAGATAGCGGTACCGGCAAGGAGATGGCAGCCCGGGCAATCCATAGCCTGAGCCAAAGGGCCCAGAGGCCTTTGGTGATCATTAACTGTGGGGCGATCCCTGAAAACCTTCTTGAAAGTGAGCTTTTCGGCCACGAAAAGGGTGCATTTACCGGGGCGGCAGGTCGCAAAATCGGCAAATTTGAGCAGGCTGACCATGGGACTATATTTCTCGACGAAATTGGTGAACTGCCCCTTGCCCTCCAAGTTAAAATATTGCGGTTTCTCCAGGAGCATACTGTCGAACGGCTGGGCGGGACAAAGATAATTACATTGGATGCCCGCATCATTGCAGCCACCAATACCAATCTGAAGGATGCAGTCAAGCAGGGCAGGTTTCGTGAAGACCTTTTTCACCGCCTAAATGTCGTACCGTTAAAGATCCCCAGTCTAAAAGAGCGATCTGAAGATATCTTGCTGCTGGCCCATCATTTTCTTCAGGAAGAGACCCATAAGCTGCAGCGGGGGCAGGTGATACTTTCGCCAGCAGCTATTGCCGCCCTTACTGCATATACCTGGCCCGGCAATGTCAGAGAGCTTCAAAACCGCATCTGCAGGGCACTGAGCACTAATACAGGCCGGGTCATTGATCCCACAGACCTGGGGCTGGAAGACGCTACTTTAGAGTATGAGGAACAAAAACTGCCCACCCTGAAAGCATCCCGGGAGACCGCGGAGATAAATACCATACGCCGGGCTCTGGCAATCACCGGCAACAACATCAGCCAGGCAGCCAGGCTCCTTGATACCAGCCGGCCCACTTTGCATGACCTGGTTAAAAAACACGGAATAGGTGTATAAATACAGGCATTTCTATTTTGGACACGGATGACACGGATGGATAAGGATCTGGCACTGGGATCAGGTGCTGGTGAAAGAGTAAAGAGGGCAAAAAAGGCCCCCGTCGTGGACAGGGGCCTTTTTTATCAGGTGAATTAGTACAGCGGTTATGTTTATTAGGCCTTTTTGTTCAGTCTTTTGCGGCCAAAGACGATCATCCCTAATAGACCTGTACCTACGAGCAATACAGTACCAGGTTCGGGGACAGGGGCAGCAGCAGTAACAGTAGCTGAAACAGTAGTTCTGTCACCAACACCTATTAATGATAAGTCTTCAAAATCTACATAGAAATAGTTACCGTCGGATAAAGACATTGTCTGAGGCATATCTCCCCAAGTTAAACAGCCCCCTGAAATAACGCCAAAGATGGTAAACCAATTTCCATTACCTGTACCAGTTATTTCCGATCCAGCGGGTTGGTCAAATGCTAATGTTGCTTCAATGTTCGCTGTACCCCAGCCAAGGAATCCATCCACTATGATGTCAAAAAAATCAAATGTGTAGCTTTCGCCATAATCTAGAGAGAATTCTACGTCCTCCAAATTCTCTGAGAGAATGGCTGATATCCCAGTACATCCTGTCGTGCTTATGTTATCCAGTTCTACTGAAGAATAGGGTTCTCCGGCTAGGTTAAAATCGATCGGGATAGCTCCTGCAGTCGCAACCAACGTAAAAACTAGCGCACTTGCAAATAAAAACACCCTGAGCTTTTTCATTCTCATTCGATAACCCCCATTTTACATCGATATCCGAATTTCAATTTTATACAATTATAGACAGCAATAATAATGCCATATCTCTAACTACTTGATTTATAAAGTATTTATGGATATTACGACTTTTATAGATTCAAGCAGTGTAAAGAAATCCGACAGTATTTTATGATAAGAAATCCGATAGCTTTAGCCCATCAGACCATCTAATATATTGTAAATATAAATAAAAAAGGAAAAATTTCGAAAAGAGACTTAAAATATTATTTAAAATTTTGCTAAAAATGGTGTCGGAATTCTTTACAATTTTTTAAAAATCAGCCGTTAATGATTGGCTTCAGGGCACAAAGCAGCAGAAAAAGTTGAATTTTTATTATAATGAAATCAGAAGGTTAGCGCTACACGATCATTGGGTGTTAAAATTTTCGACACCGGTCCGATATGCCTTCGGCGGGCATGGTACGCGGTTTCTGACCGTGTTTTTTTGAAAAAATGAAAAGACCGCGGACGAATTTAAAGGATCTCTACACGGATTTCACGGATCAGACAGTGCAACAAGTGAAATCCGTATCCCCAAAAATCTCCGGACTATTCAAGCCCGAGGCAACTGCAATCTCGTAACTGCAATAAGTAAGGTACCGAGACCAACTTCGCCGGGCCTGTATTGTTCACCAGGCATTTTATTTGTTGCTAGAACAGGACCTGGAAATGCGTAACAAGGATATCATTGTCAACGTCCTTGCCGTGTATCTCTTCTCTGAATGAGTAGTTGAGCTGCCACTTGATATCCTGACCGTGAATGAACCAGTTGTATCCAATGGTATACCAGCGGCTGTCCAAGGTATTATCAACATCCACATTCGGATCAAACTCATCATATCGCGCAGTGAGCTGGAAATTGTCCGTGAGGTCTACCTGTGCCTGTATGCCGTATCCGTATTGCCGTTTGGATTTGTTGCCGTCTTGCGTTATATATTCAAACTGCAGGTGCACAGGCTTCCAGTCGAATGCGCAGTTAAAATCCCAGAGCTGCAAATTATTGGCAACCTTGTGGTGAGCTATGGGATATGCATAGTAGCCGTCAATCTCTTCCGCTCGGCCAAGTACCGTGGTTTCATAATCATAGCCGGTCTGATCGTAGGCATAGCTTGTGCCTAAAATAAAATGTGGTGACGGCCGCCAGAGGAACATGCCGGAAACCATGAAATTTTCGTTGTCGTTACGCATACGATTGAAGGAGTTGCCGTTGTATAGACCGACTGCGTAAAAGAACGGCGCGTCATGGATTTTTGCCCCCTGTGTTCGTCCGTCCCATTCACCCCTTCTGGGTGACTCCAGGCTGATCCCGATTTCACGCTTTCGGGCGAGCTTGTCGATCACAAGAGGGCGTTCACATAGCGGAAGTTTCGGTCCGGCCGTAGTATATGACGGTGAGAAACGCGACTTAAACTGCCCAACCCTTACGTTGATAAAAGGATGCGCCTTATAGACAAAATATGCGTCCTGGAGTTTTACGCCAATATCCTGTTTTTTGAGTTCATAATCCGGCGTTGCAGGATCCAGCCTGTCTTCATTGTGATCGCCGTCCACGCTGAGCTGTACATGGTATTTCCACCGATCATAAACGTCGCCGTACCAGCGGAGACGAACACGGCGCATAGAAAACCCGTCGAATTCAGAGTCATCAAATGCATTTTGATGGATTACTTTATCTAAATCGCCATTTTCAATATGTGTGTATCGTGCCTGTACACGTCCCTTAAAGTTCGAAGTCATGGGTTTACGGACGCTTTTTACCGCAAATTCTTTTTCGTCCGCAGGCGGCGCTTGCTCTTTCTCGATTTCCTTAATGCGTCCCTGTCTTATTTTAATAATATCATCCTCAGTAACTATCCCTTTTTCAATAAGCACTTGAAGCAACTCCTCGGCCGTCAATTCGGCAAGGCAGTTACCAACAGTGCCGAACAAAAAAGACACCAAAAAAACAGCACAATACAATTTTTTCATGCGATTATTCTCTCTTTGTTTTCAGGCCCCCGTAGTCCGTTATATGAGGTCAGACATGGCGGGAAGGGATAAATCCGGTCCGGGGGATTCATCAAGTCCCTCTTGACTGATTTTGCAGAGCACAGGATGTCCTGTTTGTCATCTTTTGCCGAGGAATGACTCGGTTTGGTGTGAAAACTGTTTTGCGAGGTATCCAGTATAGGTTGGACATTTTTTCTCTTGAATTGTTTACATATACTGCCAGGTAAAAGGAATAAATCATGATAGCTACATATACCTGCATCACCTCTGGATGATGAATAGAAAGAAGATAGTATAAGAATGCCTGGGAATAATGATTCCAGTTTTTTTGGATCATTATTGAAAAACTCGCAATCATTACAAGTTATTGTCTTGTTAGACCTTTTCTTTGATAATTTAAACATATTTAACTTATTATCAATTAATGTATTAATTTTGCAAGAAAAATATATTATTTTAGATAAAAGTCAATATATTGTGTGATATTATTACGATTTCGGAGGCAAAACGCTTTGATCAAATCGGCCCGAAAATATATAGAAGATTTTAAACAGATAAAAAGGCCCTTTTGGGCCTTTCAGATTGAGCCTACATCACGATGTCGGCTACGATGTATCATGTGTCCCAGGACGTGCTTTTCAAAAGAGTGGAAATCGAGAGATATGTCCATTTCAAGTTACATGAAAATCAGCAGGCACTTTCAAAAAGTAAGGCATATACACCTCCAGGGCTGGGGCGAACCACTTCTTCACCCTAAATTGTTTGAAATGGTGAAGATTGCCAAGTCTTCCGGTTGCAAAGTGAGCATTACAACAAGCGGGCAGACCTTTAACAGCGATAACTTAGAGAGACTTGTCGCAGAACGAGTTGATATTATAACTATTTCTATTGCAGGTGCGTCGCAGGAAACTCATGAATCTATCAGGACCGGATCAGATTTAGATGCCATATTTAAAAATGTAAAGTGGTTAGGTAATTACAAAAAGAAAATAAGGTCTGAAATTCCCAGGATACATTTTTCATACTTAATGACAAAGACTAATCTTGGTGAATTGCCTGAATTCCTTGGTATCGCAAAGGGCATTGGTGTACAGGAGGTAGCGGCCACAAATCTGGATTATACCCCTGCCCTGCTTCAAGATGAATTGAAAATATTTTTCGACAAGAAGATCAGTACACTTCAAAGGTATATAAAAAAGATAGAGAAAACCGCAGCCGGGCTTAAACTTCCCCTACGCATATATCCTCTGGTTATGGAGGAAGAGGTTGTCTGTGAACTGGATCCGCTTCACATCCTTTTTATTGCGAGCGATGGTAAGGTATCACCCTGTGTTTATCTTAAATTGCCCATTGATGGTATGATCCCAAGAATCTTTTGCGGCAGCGTGATTAAAGTGCCTCAATTATCTTTCGGGGACATCAACAGCCAGGACCTTATTGAAATATGGGATAAGAGAGAATATAGAGAATTCAGGGAAAATTATGTCAGGAGGACTGAAGCACTTTCAGAGGCGTATAAAGATATAGATTTGAATCTCTTCGGCACTATGGGTAAAATGAAAAAGGCCGAGAGAGAAATGCAAAAGGCCTTGAAGGTCTTTCCTCTCCCTTCTTTTTGCAGGACATGTTATAAGGCATATGGTATTTAACCCGCACCTTAGTAGAAATTTCTATGTATATAATACAGCATGAGATGCACAATATTTTTGCTTTAGAGTAAGCAGGGATTGCTTGGGGTTAAGATTTAAACCTTTTTAGAGATAGGATGAAAGATGATATTTGCTTCGAATTTTCTTAAAAAATGTTTTATTTTTTTTGTTATATCATGTTTGACTGTAACGTCCGAGTTGTCTGCAGGTGAAGGTAAATCATATATAGAGGGAGAAGTGCTGATCCAGCTGAGACAACAGGATTATGCAGTAACAGACAGGCGAACCCGTATTCTTAAGGCATTGGATGTCGATGTCATCAAGAATTTGAGAGACAACGTTTACTTAGTCAGGCCGGCAAAAGATGAATCGGCAGTCAGTGCAGCAAGGCGGCTTGGTAAATATCCGGATATAGAGTTCGCTGAGCCGAACTACAAACGGTATATTAAGTCAGTGACTCCGAATGACCCTCTTTTCTATTCACAGTGGGCCCTTGAGAACATCCAAAGTGGAGATGCATGGGAAATACAAAAGGGTGATGCGGGAATTATAGTTGCTCTTCCCGATACAGGGATTGATTATACACATAAGGATCTCAAAAATAATCTCTGGAAAAACGGCGGGGAAGACTGGAGTGCCTCTGGTCCAGGATATAACGGCATAGACGATGATGGGGATGGATATATAGACAACTATTTTGGAATCAACAGCATCACAGGTAGTGGAGATCCCATGGACGATGAAGGCCATGGGACTCATATCGCCGGGATCATCGGCGGTGAAGGCGATAATTCCATAGGAATAAGCGGTGTTAACTGGCGCGTGTCATTAATGGGCGTCAAGTTTATCAGGGCTGTTGATGGAAGTGGAAGCATAGCCGACGAGATCGAGGCTATTCAGTTTGCAACAAGCAACGGGGCAAAGGTGGTTAATATGAGTTTTTCTGGAAATTATTTTTCAGAAATTGAAAGATATGCCATTGAGAACGCAAGAAATGTGCTATTTATTGCGGCGGCAGGCAACGAAATAATGAATAACGATTATATGCCCAATTATCCTGCCGACTATAAACTTCCTAATATTATATCCGTTGCCGCATCGAACCAGTCTGACGAGCTGGCTTTTTTTTCAAATCAAGGCAGCAATACTATCAGTGTGGCGGCACCCGGTGTCAATATCCTTAGTACGGTTCCAGGTGATGACTATTGCTCTCTTAGTGGAACTTCCATGGCCACTGGCTATGTGACCGGCTTGGCAGCCCTTGTATTGGCAAAAAGTCCATATAGCTCTGTGGCGGACTTGAAGGATAGAATTCTGAGGACAGTCGATACCAACGCCGATCTACAGGATAAAATTTTGACAGGCGGCCGTATAAACGCCTACAGGGCACTTACAGAATCAATAACAGGACCGTATATATACAATATCTCTCCCGACAGGGGCCCGACAGGTTCTGAGGTCTCCATTCAAGGAACATGCTTTGGAGGAACTGCCGGGCATGTCATTTTTGAGGCTGATCTTGAAGCCGCTATAATTTCCTGGACGAATGAGAAGATTGTATGCCTTGTTCCGGAAGGGGCCGCAACAGGGTCCATTTATGTTGAGACCTCAGGCGGTTTAACAAGCAATGGGCTGAATTTTGAGGTAACCTTCTATCCCGCAATGGGAAGGATCGCCTTTCCTTACATAAATGTCGAATCAGGCCGGAGTTCATTTATCTTTCTCTCTAATCCCCTGGATTATTCTATAACTGTAGAGGCCTTTGCAGTGGGATCAAGTGGTGACAATACCTTAAAGTTTATGAGTATTGATCCCTTTGGAAAAATTATAATGGATATTAAGGGGTTCGGTATTTTAAATGAGCCTTTCTCCCTGGATTGCAGCTCAGAGGAATTGTTTGGGGCAGCTATTTTAACTATCAAAGAAGATGTGGGCGAGGTAATGTTTTTGCCTCACTTGATTTTTAGGGGAATCCGCTGATATGAAAAGGGTTGTTGATTTTATAATAATAGCTATGATAACTTCATTTGTAGCATTCGGTTGTGCTGCTAATTCTCCCATTGGATCCGTCAGGGATGAAGAGAGCATACTTAGAGAAAGGGTTAATCTCTTTTGGAAGGCAAAGACTGCCGGGGACTGGGATGAAGCAAAAACCTTTGTTGACCCTGATCTCAGGCGGGAACTTACTCCGTATTTCGAGCGTTTAAAGTCAAAACGTTCAAATGCCGAATATAAATCAGTCAATGTGGGAGAGATCGCTATAGAAGGTGAGACCGCCGTTGTACTGGTCGATGTGGCTGTCAAATTGATTCACCCCATGTTGTTATCCCTGCCGGTACAGCAGAGGCAGATAGAAGAGTATTGGACAAGAAAGAAAGACACATGGTATGTGGTAATAAGAAAGCCGGATGTCTCTGAATTTTTTGAGAGATTCGGCCTGGAAGAAGAAAGGAGGTGAGGTCGTTTTTTCAGCAAACAGATTGACAAGGGAACGTTATACTAGACCGGAATCATCTATAGGAAAAAGGAGAGGTAAAATGAAAAAGAAGATCTTGGGGATTTTGCTCGTTATATGTGTAATATTTTCATCTGGACTAGCGGGGGCCGCCACTATATCACAGGCTGATCTCCCCAAGCATTTGGAGTCCGCTGTGCCAGGTTCCTATGCGCTTTGGTTTCCTGCGGTACCTGACATTCCGGGTCCTCCTTTTTATTGGAAAAGTTATATCATAATAGCCAACTGGTATGGTGTTAATGTTACTGTTTCGGTTACGGCCACGGCATTCAGTGATGATCCCAACAACCAGCCTACAACCAAATCATATACACTTGGCCCATTTCAGAAGATAGTCAGGCAGCTTAGCGACTTCGGCTTCAGTAATACCATAGCAGATATCTGGATTACTTCAGATTCCCCTATTTTCGGTGCCACCGTGCTTCTGATGGATTCAGACACATATGAAGTACTGACTGCAATCCCGCATATTGATATACAGGTGAATTAAAAAACCCAGGGCAATACGGAGGAATATGCGTATTGCCCCCTTGCCTTTGTTTCATGTAATGCCGGGTAAATATAATTTTCAGCCGGCATGGAAGGCCAGCCAGGCTTGATATTTAAACAGATAGCCTCGTCGCCTCCGGCAAAATAAATTGTCAGCATTTTTGAATGGGGAGGAATTTTCTTTAAAAGCTTTTGGATCCTGTTTTCCGCCACCTGCGACGGGCGAGCTTCTCCATGCCGGTGATCCAACTGATCAGGGCGCTATATCCCAGCACCATTGTCCAGTGAGCAATTCCCATGGGCCGGGTTTGAAAGATGGTATTGAAAACAGGCGAATAGGTAAACAGTGCCTGAAGGCCGGTCATGGCCGCTACTCCACCCAACAGCCAGACATTGGAAAAAACCCCTAATTGCCAGAATGACCGGGTTAGGGAGCGGCAGTTGAAAAGATAGAACATCTCGCCGAAGACAAAGGTGTTGACCGCCATGGTCCGTGCCAGGTCTTCGTTGCCGGAAGAGCGTAACTCCATTTCAAAAAGCCCGAATGCCCCGATCAGTAATAGCAGGCTTACCAGCACCACCCTGAAAATGAGGGCACGGTTCAGGATCGGTTCCCTCGGGTTCCGGGGCTGACGGATCATGATGCCCGGCTCGTTGGGCTCGAAAGCCAGCGTAAGCCCTAAGAGCAGGGCCGTGGTCATGTTGATCCAGAGAATCTGCAGGGGCAGAATGGGAAGGGCCACGCCCAGGAAAATGGCCAACATGATTACCAGGGCCTCACCGCCGTTAGTCGGGAGGGTCCAGGTAATGAACTTTGTGAGGTTATCAAAGACCCCCCGTCCTTCCTCCACTGCAGCCTTTATGGTGGAGAAGTTGTCATCGGTAAGCACCATGTCGGCTGCCTCTTTCGAGACATCGGTGCCGGTTATGCCCATGGCAACCCCGATATTGGCCTGTTTGAGAGCAGGGGCGTCGTTTACTCCGTCCCCGGTCATGGCCACCACATAATCCCGTTCTTGAAGGGCCTCCACCAGCCGCAGCTTCTGTTCCGGCGACATCCGGGCAAAAACAGCGGTTTTTTCAGCTACATCCACCAATGTCTTGCCCCCAAGCTGCGAGAGATCCTGTCCTGTGAGCACCTCTCGTGTGTGAACGGAACAGGTTTCGCCGCACAGCCCTAACTGCCGGGAAATAGCCGCAGCAGTACCCGCGTGATCGCCAGTGATCATCTTGACCAGAATGCCTGCCTTCTGGCAGACCCCTATAGCCTCCAAGGCCTCCGGCCTGGGCGGATCGATCATGCCCTGAATACCAAGAAAGGTGAGCCCTTCATGAAGGTCCTCATGGGTAATGCGTGTTGTTCCGGCCGGCACCTCCTTGCGGGCAAAGGCCAGGACCCTGAGACCATCGTTGGCCATGGCTTCCACCCGGCCGTTGATTTCTCCCGCATCCGCAGTGTCCACCTGCCCGGCGGCATTAAAAAGGGAACTGCACTCTATGCGAAGGCTTTCTATGGAGCCCTTTACATAAACGATTCTGGGCTTTCCCTGCCCTGGGTCATGGAGGGTCGCCATATACTGGCGGGCGGATTCAAATGGTATGCTGTCTATGCGCGGCAGCTCGCGGTGCAGAGTTTTCGGAACGATTCCGGCCTTGACCGCGCAAGCGATGAGTGCCCCTTCTGTAGGATCTCCCTCTACGGTAAAGGTCTCTCCGGTCTGCTTAAGTACTGAATCATTACATAGGACCCCTGCCTTTAGAATCTCGATCAAGGCCCAGTTGTCAAACGCGTCCGGTCCGCCTTCCCTGGGGCTGACATGGCCCTTCGGGGCATAGCCGACCCCTGAGGCGGCGTAGAGAAAGCCTCCCGCATACAGTTCGGTTACGGTCATCTGGTTCTGCGTGAGGGTCCCGGTCTTGTCCGAGCAGATCACGGTGGTGCTTCCCAGTGTCTCGACTGCCGGCAGCTTGCGAATAATGGCGTTCCGTTTGGCCATGCGTGAGACCCCGATGGCCAGGGTGATGGTCACGGCCGCAGGGAGCCCCTCGGGTATAGCCCCCACGGCAAGGGCCACTGAGGCCATGAACATTTCAATCCAGTCCTGGCCCCGCAAATATCCCGTCAGGAAGGTAAGGCCGGCCAGGGCAATGATCACATACAGAAGAACTTTACTGAAGTGTTCGATCTTTCGGGTCAGGGGGGTGGCCAGGACCTCGGCCGAGGAAATCATCTCGTTGATACGCCCGATTTCGGTGTGGTCGCTTGTGGCAATCACCAGGCCCTTGCATGCCCCATGGGCCACCAAGGTGGAAGAGTAGGCCATGTTCCGGCGGTCAGAGAGGACGGTTTCCTCAGGGAGCCTTACATCCTCCTTTTGGACCGGAAGGCTCTCCCCGGTAAGTGTGCTCTCATCGATTCGGAGTTCCCTGATCTCAAAGAGACGCACATCGGCCGGTACCTTGTCGCCTGATTGCAGAAAGATGACATCTCCAGGTACAAGTTCTCGGGCCGGGACCTTTTGACGTCTGCCTGCCCTTTGAACCATGGCGTTACTAACCATGGCCCGAGCCAGGGCATCGATGGCCTTAAGGGCCTTGGATTCCTGCACGAAGCCGATTACAGCATTGATAAGTATGACCCCGAAGATGACCCCGGCCTCAACCCATTCCTGAAGAAACAGGGTGACCAAAGTCGCCATCAGGAGAATGATCACCAGGGGCTGATTGAATTGAATAATAAAGCGGGTGACAGGTCCCTGCCTCATTTTTTGAGTCAAGGTGTTTTCTCCAAAGGCCTTGCGCCGTGAAAAGATCTCCTCTTCAGTCAGGCCTTCAGCAGGGTCGGTTTCAAGAGTACCTGTGATCTCCTCCATCTCCAGGCTGTGCCACGATTCCGTTGTTAATGCCTGCATGTCTGGCAACTCCTTTATGCACAGGTGAAAAGGGTCAACAAAAACTTGATCCATGAATGATGGATGCTATGGGGATGGGACTGAGATCCCCGCTTTGCGGGTACGAGCTGACACGCCGCAATCTAATAAATATTTCTGTACAATCGAGGTGTTATATGCCTTGACCTGTAACACTTTTTAACGCCCTTGTAGGAGACGTATTGAAATCCCTCGACTTGAACTCTTTTATCATTTGGTGGGGCATTAATCTTATAATCTCTGATAATGTTGTCTGATTCAATTTTAGAATACAATCGTCAAGCATTGTCTTCATTCCATTCTCTGTGGCCATCCTCCTGATTTCGTTTTCTTTGGCCCCTCTAATGAGGGCCAGGGCGATATCCTTGTTCATTACAAAAAATTCCGAAACCAGAGTACGCCCGCTATATCCCGTATAATCACATAATTCACAACCTTCTGCTCGATAGAAAGTAAGGTCGTCAGGATAGTCTTTAAACAATAAGCTCCATTCGCTTTCTGTGGGGATGTATTCCGAGCTGCATGAAGGGCAGATTTTTCTTACAAGCCTCTGGGCAAGGACTCCCATTAGGCCTGAAGCGATCTGGGTGCGATCAACGTTAAGGCCTTGCAGCCTGGAGATAACATTTGTAGAATCCGTTGTATGTAGTGTACTTAAAAGGAGATGCCCTGTCTGTACAGCGTCGAATCCTATGTTTGCCGTTTCACTATCCCTCATTTCGCCTATCAGTATGATATCCGGATCAAGTCTCAAAAATGATCGGAGCAGTCTTGAAAATGTAAGATTAATTTTGGTATTGACCTGTGTCTGCATAATTCCCGGTATGCTGTATTCGATCGGATCTTCTGCAGTAATGATTTTGAGCCCTGGATCGTATACAAACTGCAGTGCGCCATAAAGCGTTGAAGTCTTTCCGCTCCCTGTAGGGCCTGTCAAGAGGATCATTCCTGCGGGGCTTTTAAGTAACTCCTTAAGTGGTTTCAGGATATGTTGAGAATGCCCGAGGTTGTCGAGGCCTTTATTCGCTTTTCGGGGATCGAGTATCCTAATCGTTATGTTTTCTCCAACTATAGCCGGGCACACTGCAACCCTGAAGTCAACGGAGACTTTAGTGGATTGTGTCTTGTCAGAATAGTTTATTCTGAAAGCCCCATCCTGCGGTATGCGTTTTTCAGCTATGTCAAGGTTGGACATTATCTTGATCCTGGAAATGATTTCTCCTATCGATTCACGTAGCTTTGTATCAAGCCATGGTTGTGTTAAAGTCTGAAGCACACCGTCGATTCTATAGCGGACCTTTATGTCTTTACGGTCCTGCTCTATATGGATATCACTGGCATTCTTCATCAGGCCGTACTTGATTATGTGGTTAACCAGCTCTTGTACCTGCATGTTTGAGATACCGTAGATGTCTGACCGTGTCTTCTTGTGTTCGGTTTTTTCTAGATCTATTACTACATCTTCAAGGTTTTCGACCTCTTCTGGTTCTTTGACTTGCTTTACTTCATCCGCTGTTTCGTCATCTATTAAGGCCTCGCCGTAAAGAGTCCTGAAAATTGCTTTAAATTTTTCATGAGTGATCAAGACACACTCAATCTTATATAGTGAATACATAGAACTAAGGTCATGGACGATCTGAAGGCTATCTACATCTGATACCGCCAGCGTAAGCAGGTTTTTTTCGCAGGACAGAGGCAAAATACGATTTTTTGCCGCGTAATTTTTACCAATAATTGCGCACAGCGTGTCTATCTGGCTTTGAGTTAAATTGAAACCATCCAGTCTTCTAAACTCGATATTATGCTGCTTCGATAAAGTGACATATAGTTGTTCATTAGTAATAAAATTCTTTTCTATCAATATTTTGCCCAAGTACTCAGTCCTATGTTTCTGCTCGTAAAGGGCCTCTTTAAGCTGCTGCTCACTAATTATTCCCTGTTTTACTAAAAAATCTCCAAGTTTCTGATGTTTATTATATTTTTTGAGAACACGATTGAGATCTATAGGTGTAATTATATTCAAGTCACATAATATTTCGCCCAGGGTCCTTTGATATCTTTTCCGATCTAGAATGTTATTTAGATCTTCTTCACTTATAATATTGGATTTTAGCGCCAGCTGACCCAGTTTCGTCCCGCCGACCTGTTGAATCAGTAAATCTTTTACATCCTTAGCCGTCGCAAGACCCTGTCTTATCAAGGCATCGCCGACCAGCTCATTCGGCTCCTTGTTTTTTAGACACTCCTCCATCTGATTTTCATCAGCTAATCCCTTTTGAATCGCCAACTTCCCTATGCGTTTTCGCAGATAGGGATGATTCAGGAGATTTTGGAGTTGGTCTTCTGAAATCAGCCCGTTCTTAACAAGGAGTGTACCCAGGGGTTGACTTGCCTCTTCAATCTCTCTTTTTTGGATTTCAAGGGCCTTTTCAATGTCCTTTTCCTTTACAATTCCTTCTCTGACCAACAGTTCCCCGATTCTAGGGAACGTCTGATTTTCAGTTAAGTTTTTACCCATGTCTTTACCCCGTTAATCGAACAGAATCCCTTTTCTCTTTTCCGATGCTGACTATCTTCTCTATATAACGACAATTTCCTGTATTCACTCTTATTTTCTAATCGGTTCCCTGTATAATTGATTTACTGATATAATATCGTCTTTTGGTCAGTTTAAAAAGAGTGACGGAAAAGAGTGATAGGTAATCGCTTCTTGGGCGATTTATAAAGTTTAGAGAATAAGGTATTGTATTTGAAGGGAAAAGTTACTTTATAAGAGCTATGATGTCAAAATTTTTGGGGATAGACTTTTCAAGTCTTTTTGAATGGTCACAAGGCAAAATTCAGCTTAAACCGCGGACCTCAAATCTGTAATTGGAAGAAAATACATATCTTTAGTTGTGCTATCCGATTTAATCTGCACTTTAATGCAATTCCCTAATTTTTTGTAATCTACGGGCCAATCCTCCCAAGGTGAACAGCCCAAAACCCATAAACATTATAGTGACCGCCTCTGAGGTAGAAGCAGACCGGCTGGTTATTGCCGGCATTACACTGAGTTCGATAATATCTCCGACAAACAGGCAGCTAGCTGAATCCTTTGCCAGCGTGCTATTATAGGAAACAAACATTCCGGCTTCAGAATATAATTTTGATGAATAGACATATGTTGGTGTTGCGATCTTTTGATCGTTATTATAATGGCCTAAATCAGGTTTTTCCCCAATCCGCAAATAATCCACCGGCATCATCTGGTAATTAACAGACTTGGGAATTAATGATGTGTAATCAAAATAATTTTGAAGTAAATTGTCTGATATAAAAGTAACCATAGGAACGGCTGATGCACCTCCAGCGAACAAAAAAGATGTAAGTACTGACAAAATAAAGGTCTTCACGGCCATTTCTGTTTTATGCTCCTTTGCCCTATAACTATTTAATTTTATATTATGTTTTGTAGAGTGCCTTGTTTCTGATATTACTACAATTTTTTTATCATATCTGGCTTTTTTGCTTTGTCCTGATTTTGAGAGCCACTTTAACTCAGGTCATTTTTGACAGGTGACTTGGAATGGTAGACTGCAAGAGAAATGCCATTTTTTTATCTTTTTTTTCTTGTTTTTTCTGCATTTGAGGCACTATTTTGCAAAAAAAGATAGATAAGAGTATTTTTTTCCCACTAATAGAAAAAAAGTTCCTGGGGAAAATTTATTTCGATATCATTTTTCTCTTCCTCAGATTAATAAGCTTTAAGCAGGAGCAGGAAGTAATCTCAAATGAATGAAGTCTGGATTGCTATGGGGTTAACGGTGTTTGCCGGAATGGCCACTGGGATTGGCAGTATCATCGCGTTTACGGCCAAGAGAACCAATTATCGTTTTCTGTCAGTGGCAACGGGCTTTTCGGCAGGTGTAATGCTCTATGTTTCGTTCGTGGAGATCTTTTATAAAGGCGTTGATTCTCTAACCGCTCAATATGGCGATTATTGGGGGCATTGGATTAACGCGGCGTCCTTCTTCGGCGGAATGTTTCTGATTGGCATGATAGATCAACTGATCCCCATATCGAAGAATCCGCACGAGACCCGCACGGAAGAAGAGACAAAGCTGCTTCACATACCATCAGTAACCATGCTGGATTTCGAGTCAACGGTCACACAGAATGAAGAAGAATGGGGAGAAAATATTTATAATATTGCTATCCCTCATGAGAAACTCATGCGAATGGGCCTTTTTACAGCCTTGGCAATAGGAATACACAACTTTCCTGAGGGTTTGGCAACATTTCTCGCCGCCCTTCAGGATCTAAGCCTCGGCGTTGCCATTGCTGCAGCTATTGCTCTACACGATATACCTGAAGGCATCAGCGTTTCAGTCCCAATCTTTTATGCCACTGGAGATCGCAAGAAGGCATTCATGTATTCCCTTGTCAGCGGATTGGCCGAACCTGTTGGGTTCTGTACGGCGAGACCGGATTAATTCCATCTCATGTGATGGGTATACTCTTTGGCGGCATATCAGGCATCATGGTTTACATAAGCCTTGATCAACTTTTACCCACAAGCAGGGCCTATGGAAGGGGACACGATAGCATTTTGGGGTTAGTCGCAGGGATGCTGATAATGGCCTTTAGTCTGCTGCTGATGAAATAGTATGGTTGATTATTTCTGACATGTCGGATACAGGCGCCATTTCAGGTGGATTTAACCGTCAATCTCACAGATCAGGGTTTTTTAAAGTTTCTTCTTGACAGCAAAATTTCTTATTTTAAAATCATGAATTTCGTGTCATTTTATTTAATATGACGTCATGTTCATGTAATTTGCAACACCTGTTTATGCGGAGGCCGAATGATGCAAAAAGTGAAACTCTCACGTCGAGAAAGGGAGAAACTCAGGCAACGTCGCCAGATGCTTGCCGCTGCGCTCGAACTTTTTTCAGAGAAGGGATTTCACAACGTTACAATGCACGAAATTGCAAAAAGGGCCGAGTTTGCTATTGGTACTCTATACAAGTTCTTCAAAAACAAGGAGGACCTCTATAAGTCCCTTATCGTTGAGCAGGCCGACAGGTTCCATGAGGCCCTCACGAAGGCCATAGGAGAGACGGATGACGAAATTGAAAAACTGCGAAATTATGTGAAG
>DQXT01000080.1 GCA_011042225.1 Deltaproteobacteria bacterium
ATGGTCATTTCTGGCCCGGCGAGTTTGTCAAAACCGTGGCCGATGATGTAGAGGCAGACTGGTGTTTCCTTCAGCTTCACTATCGGTTTTCTGAAGTTTTCAAGGAGTTATCATGAAGACCTTTAAAGATTTTAAAAAACGTGGACTGCTGATCATTGTGCTGATCCTTTGCTTCTCCTCTAATCTCACTTTTGCTCAGGAAAGGCAGAAGATTGGCATGGCGGTGGAATTTGTAAATCATGCGGCCTCTGCCCACATAGCAAAAAATAAAGGCTGGTTTGAAGCGGAAGGTTTAAGCATCTCTTCTTTCGATAACTATATAACAGGCATGGCTCTCGCCGCAGCTTTAACCAGAAGTGATATTAATGTTGCTTACATATGTTTAATACCGGCAATAAGTGCTTATGCCAATGGTAAGGTGCCCATAAAAGTGGTTGCGGGCACGCATAAGTATGGCTACGGATTGCTTGTTGACCCCAAAAAGATAAAAACCATCAGTGACTTAGAAAAACCAGGTATTCGTATCGGATGTTCTAGGGAGGGGAGTCCTCCAGATGCCCTGCTCCATAAAATGATAGATAAATATCATTTTGATAAAAGTAGAATGTTGAAAAAAATCATCAGGATGCCGCCTCCGAAAGTACTTCTTGCTCTCAAGATGGGACAATTAGACGCTGGTTTTTGCTGTGAGCAATTTCCTACGATGGGTGAAGAATTAGGGTTCAAGGTACTCCTGACTGCCCAGGATCTCTGGCCTGATATGCAGGGAAGCGTCCTGGTAGTGAGAGAGGACCTCATAAAAGACCATCCGGAGATAGTCAAAAAGCTGGTAAAGATAACAGGGCGTGGGATCCAATATATTCATGAACATCCTGAAGATGCAGCGGCAATTGCGGCCGGGGCGTTAATGGTTGCCGATAAAAAGGTCTTGCCTCTTAAGATAGAAAAAGTCGCCGCTGGACTGGATATTACGCCGCAGGTCATACTAAGGTCGTTGACTACCAGAATGGAATGTACCACCGATATTGATCCGAGACAGGTTCAAAAAAGCATCAATTACATGGCAAAGTTAGGCTACATAAAATGGTTTAAAGCCCAAGAAATTTTGGATTTGGGGTTCCTGCGCAATGAATAAGCTTAATTGGCTCAAGCCCCGGTGGAGTATGTTACCCGTATTTATTTTTTTGTTAATCTGGGAGATGGCAGCCCGGCTGGGACTTATCCCTGGTCATTTCTTTTTTCCCCCTTTTACCGCAGTGTTACAGGAATTTTATCATCTGACCGCAAACGGAGTTCTGCCATACAACTTCCTGAGGAGCCTAACCAGGGTCCTGATAGGTTTTACCACCGGGTCTATTGCCGGTCTGTTAATGGGCATTTTGATGGGCTATAGGGAGACGATAAATAAGACATTTCATCCAATTTTCAGCCTGCTTTATCCTATTCCCGCCCTTGGCTGGCTGCCCATATTTATGCTCTGGTTTGGAATAAGTGAGATACTTCCAATCATGATCATATTTATCTGTTCATTCTTTCCCATACTTTATAACACCATCACTGGTATCAAAACCGTAGATAAGAATCTTATCAAAGTTGCAAAGACCCTGGGCGCATCTGAAAGAAAGACTTTTACCACTATACTTTTGCCTCTTGCCCTTCCCAATATATTCACAGGTTTAAGACTGGAGGCAGGGATGGCCTGGCGGGTGATAATAGCCGCTGAGATGGTGGCCATTCCCACCGGTATCGGGGCGTTACTCATGAGAGCCGAAAGCCTGATCAGGATAGATATAGTCATAGTATGTCTGATGGTCCTGTCGGTGATGTGTCTATCCTTTGAGAGGTTCTTCATCTACATGGAGCACAAGCTGACGGGTAATTGGAGATGATATGCCCGCCATAGAGCTGAAAAATATCAGCAATTTTATCTGTCGCAATATAAGCTTAAAGATCGCAGACGCTGAGCTTATGGTACTTTTGGGACCGACGGGTGCAGGGAAAACAACCTTGCTGAATATCGTCTCCGGGTTGATCGATCATGAAGGTTCCATACTATTTGATGGAGTGTCAATAGATGGGATACCGGTTAACCTGAGGGGTATCGGATACCTGCTCCAGGATTTAGCCTTATTCCCTCACCTTGATGTAGCATCTAATATCACCTATGGGTTAAAGATGCAAAAGAGGCGTGTCGATGAGATTAAGGCCAGACTGGATGAAATGCTTGAATTGATGAATATCGCTGACCTTGTGCGGAGATATCCCAAGGATTTGAGCGGAGGGGAAAGGCAACGGGTGGCATTGGCAAGGGCACTTGCGCCTTTTCCTCGAGTATTGCTCATGGATGAGCCCATGAGCAACCTGGATCCCCTTATCAAAGAGATAATAACAGATGAATTTAAAAGTATACAGCGTAAAGCAGGGATAACTACAATCTATGTAACCCATGATCAGGACGAGGCTCTTTCTCTGGGTGATCGGATTTCAGTACTCAATAATGGGGAAATTGAGCAAATCGGGGCACCGGATGAACTGTTTTATCATCCTGAAACGGAATTTGTAGCACGTTTTGTAGGATTTAAAAATATCTTAAAGGTAAGCATAATCGAAATCAAACAGCATGAAGCAGTTGTATACATCAATAATGAATGCATAGATCAACCTTCTAAGATCAGAGTCAAAAATTATCCTGTTTTTGAAAAAGGAAAAGAGATCAGTCTGTGTATTCATCCTGAAAGTATTGTTTTGAAAAGAGTGAATATATTAGTTGACAGTAACTTGAACAGGATGATGGGGAAAATCGTAGATAGAAGAAACAACGGAAAGAATATCAGGACAACTATTGACATAGGCGGCAGTGAAGTTCACGCTTTAGTCCCCAAAGCCCTTTTTGATTTTAAAATACACGAAGACGTTTGGGCTTGCTTCGCCCCGGATGCAGCCTATCCTTTATGCGGCAGAAGATGAGAAATCACATTATATTTCCTTTCGCACTCCCGGCAAAGGCCTCGAAAAAGGCGGTGTAGAAGGACTTGTCGGTTTTCCTCCCGGGGACTCTCTCGTGCCTGCACCCAATATTGAGACCCTGGAAGAATTAAACCGCCCTCGAATATAATACTTGACCGATGTTAACAACTGGCTCTATAATTTCTATAATATTATCCTAAAAAAGACTATAAACATCTTATCTTGACAAGCACTGGATGTCCTCTTGATGCGACAAATTATGGTCTTTATCCTTTTCAGCCTTACGGCTTTGGCTCCATCGGTTTATGGCGGGGTTTTGGGACAGTGCCCTTGAGACTGTAAAAGACATAACCGGTTCCGAAGAAGCCGGGAAAGCCGTTGGCCGGCAGGATGGCCTCACGGATCAGGATATCTTGACCGGGCTTAGGGAGGCCCTGAATTTCGGGGTGCAAAGGTCAGTGGAAAGGGCCTCGACCCCGGGAGGTTTTATGGAAAATCCAGTCATTCATATACCACTGCCGGGTCATTTTCAAAATATTGCCGGGGCCTTGAGAGGACTCGGACCTGGTTCCCAGACCGACGCCTTTGAAAAACCATGAACCGGGCCGCAGAAAAGGCCTCAGAAGAAGCGCTTCCTATCCTGGTTCAGGCCGTAAAGGATCTGAGCTTTGAAGATGCCCGTAGTTTATGGAAAGGCGGAGGTACTTCAGCTACCGACTATTTCCAAGATAAGACCTGGCAACCACTCAGTGAAAGGTTACGACCCATAGTTCATGATACCTCCCAGACGGTGGGTGTAACCCAGGCATACCAGTCTCTGGTGGACTATCCGGCTGTAAAACCTATAGTTGCAGGCACTGACCTTGATGTGGACCACTATGTAACCGCCAAAACCCTTGACGGGCTTTTCACGTTTCGCTGCCGGAGTCATGCTAATTCTCTTCCGGCCGTTCCGTGTCGGAGATTATGTGGGGGCAGGAGAAGTCAACGGGACGGTTAAAGGCATTACCATGTTCAATACGGTTCTCCACACCCCTGACAACCAGGTTAATTGTGCCAAACGGCATGATTACAAGCAACGTTATCATCAATGTCACAGCCAATGACACTCGACGGGTAGATCTTGTAATAGGTATCAGCTATGACGATGAAATTACCAAAGCCAAAGAGATCTTGACCGGCATTATTAATGCTGACAAAAGAGTTCTGCCCAATCCCGCTCCGCAAATAGCGGTTTCAGAACTCGCAGACAGCAGTGTGAATCTTGTAGTTCGTCCCTGGGTAAAGTCTGAAGATTACTGGAGCGTATATTTTGATTTGACCGAAAAGATTAAGACCACTTTTGACAAAGAAGGAATCAGCATTCCCTCCCCTCAACAGGACGTCCATATTATTGCTGAAACTGAAGAGCGACAGGAAGGTTGAGAATTCAACAGTCAATTCCCTGCTGATCTTGCATTTGTCAAGGCAGGGAGGCCGGAGGGGCCATAAATTCAGGCCCGACGGGATCAATTACAGTCTCTTTTACTATTGCATCAATGGATTTCATGGATGATTCATCCAGCTCCCAGCCCAAAATATCCGAGACCGGATCAAGCTGATCCGGTCGCCTTGCCCCCCAAAGGGCAATATTTACTCCCGGTCTATCCAGCAACCACCTTATAGCCAAGTGAATTACACCTTTCCCAAAATTTTTCCGGGCATATTCATCCAGTCCGGCTACGGCTTCCAGATATTGATTATACCTGGGTTGTCGAAATTTTGGATCTATATTACGGAGATCATCTCCTTTAAACGTCGTATCCTTTCGCATTCTGCCTGAAAGAAGGCCCCGACACAGTGAACCATAAACGAGTGTAGTAATATTGTTATCAATACAATATGGTAGAACATCATCTTCGATCTTCCGCTCGAAAAGGTTGTAGGGTGGCTGACTGACATGAAGTTCGGAATATTTTTTGAAATCATCCATCTGTTGAGGGGTGTAATTGCTTACTCCTACGGCCTTTATTTTTCCTTTTCTGCGAAGATCATTCACAGTTTCAGCGGTTTCCTCAAAAGGAGTTGCAGGATCGGGCCAGTGGATTTGGTATATGTCAATATAGTCGGTACGGAGCCTGTAAAGAGAATCATCGATCTCCTTCAGTATCCGCTGTCTGGAAGAATTTCTGGCCACTCTTCCCTTATCATCCCATTCCAGACCCGTCTTTGTGGCAATTATTACCTGATCCCTATTTCCGTATTCAGCCACTGCCCTGCCTACGAGTTCTTCTGATTTTCCAAATCCATAGACCGGTGCTGTGTCGATAAGATTTATGCCCAGATCCAAGGCAGTGCGAATGGTATTTACAGCCTGCTGTTCTTCAGTACCTCCCCACATCCAGCCCCCTATAGCCCATGTACCAAGGGCAATGCGTGAGGCCTTAATGCCAGTCCCGCTAATATACACAAAGTCCATAATGCCTTCCTCACAAAGAAGTGAAATCTCTGTTAAACTATTTACCACCTGATTTGACTTATACGCAATATAATTATAGGCATTTATTGTTTAGCAGTTTACCCCTTTTCCAAAGCGTGTATTATCGAATCAAGTGTATATTTAAACCTGGAAATTAAAAATTCGAATTTCAATAACATAATACAAAAACAATAAAGTATAAACTGCTTTTGACTTTTCATGAAAAATATCAACGAGTTCGATAAAATGCCGTCTAAGGTAAATGAAATATTAGAAAGACTTGCCCTTAAATACGAATGGGGTGCCAGGCTGCCCAGGGGAATGATCTGGGAAATATGGGAGGAGATCGTGGGTTCACAAGTTGCGTTAAATGCCTGGCCGGAACGCTTCACAGAGAGAGACACACTAATTGTGGTTGTCTCTGACTCAATTTGGATGCAGCAGCTATCATTTCAAAGGCAGCTATTTATCAATGGGTTGAATGTGCGCTTGCCATCCAGGTCAAAAATTAAGGATATCAGGTTTGTCTTAGGTAACGTGTCAGAGGTCAGATCCCGATGGATGACCCATAAAATATCCAAGAAAGACATGCCGAAAAAAGAAAAGGTGCAATTCCCTGAACGTGTATTGGATGCTGCGAATAACATGATGGAACCTGTTCGTGATCATGAATTAAAACAGGCGATGGCGAATCTCTACCTGAAATATTCTGCACAAAAGAAACGTAACTATGATTCTCTATAAATTAACTCTACGCTCCTTTTCGCGCATAATGCAAGGAGTCCTGACACATAATCCGCTCAAAATCCTTCAGATACAAAAGGCGGGACCTTTCCGACAAATGATTTGTACTCAGCGAAATCTCAGCAATAAAGCAGATGGGATGTTTTCAGCAGAATCGCTGGCTGTTTAGAAAGATAGGGGGCAAAACCCTGAGTTCTTCCCCGGCATCTTTACACCCCTCAACCAGAATCAGTTTGGCAGGCATATTTAAATCGGGGTGAATCATTCTCATCCTTTTGGGTTCAAGGTTGAGCTCACGCATACCAGCCAAAAGCTTGGTAACACGGTCGGCAGAATAGATAATGCTTACCCTGCCACCCGGGTGTAGAGCATAACGTGTCGCGGAGAGTATCTGATCAAGGTCTGTCAGGATTTCGTGTCTAGCGAGGGACTCTTGGGAATTCCTGCACAATCTGCCGGATAGGGGAGACCTGTAGGGAGGGTTGGTCACAATATGATCAAAACTGCCTGCGGTAAATATCTTTGATATTTCATTTAAGTCCGATTCATATAATGCGATTTGTCCATCCATATGATTCAAAAGGATATTCTTTTCTGCGATCCCGGCAAGATCTTTCTGTTTCTCTAAGGCCGCTATTTTTACATTGCTGTATTTTTTGGCAAGGACCAGGGCTATGATCCCGCATCCTGTGCCGATATCCAGTACATGATCGAATTTTCTTATTCTTGCGAAGTCCGCAAGCAGTAACGAGTCTACAGAAAAACGGTAACCATCTCTTGGCTGAAGGACCCTGATGTCATAATCCCTGAGACGGCTCTCCGTGACTTCATATGAGATTTCTGGTAGATGTAATACTATTTCTTTTACGTTTTTAACCATGTTTTTATAATAATATATTGTCTTTTTGAAATCAGTATAATCTGTAACTGAAAATTCATCATGAGAGTAGTTTGGCAAAGGGTCAGTGAGGCATGGGTTGAGGTAAACGACGAGGTTGTGGGGCATATAGGTAGGGGAGCCCTTGTACTCCTTGGGGTGGAATCAGAAGATAACGATGTTGATGCGGCGTTTATAGCAGAAAAATGTGTTAATCTTAGGGTTTTTGACGATCAGGATGGCCGTCTCAATCTCTCTTTTGCTGATATTGGCGGAGAATTGCTTCTGGTATCACAGTTTACTCTATGTGCGGACTGCAGGAAGGGAAGAA
Organism: Deltaproteobacteria bacterium; assembly: GCA_011042225.1. Classification (GTDB taxonomy): domain Bacteria; phylum Desulfobacterota; class Dissulfuribacteria; order Dissulfuribacterales; family UBA3076; genus UBA3076. The sequence goes on from DQXT01000080.1 coordinate 7,378, forward strand.
GGCCGTCATTTGTCAAGGCCGCCGATCCGGATAAGGCCATTAGACTCTACAAGCTTGTTGCTGATATGATCAGGGCCAAAGGTGTTAAGGTAAAAACCGGTCGTTTTCAGACCCATATGAAGGTACATCTGGTGAATGACGGTCCGGTAACGTTGCTGTTAGACAGCCGAAAGAGAGCTTGAATACAAGGCAGGTCGGAACAGTCAACTTGGGATCTTTGATGATCGGTAACCACCTGAAATGAAGTGAGAAGGCATTAAAGACCGATTCTTTGTGGGCAGAAGGGCTGACAGTTCCAGCTAATAACTGTGGACAAAGAACTTAGGGACTCTGTCAGCCAATGGTGCGACTATTACATTGAACCGGGATAAGCGCTAATATATTATTTCAGTATAGAAGATTGATTCACTTCCATATTTCAAGCCTTCTGTAAGCCTCGTAAAGGGCTATCCCTACTGCATTAGATAGATTCAGACTTCTAACTTTGCCCCATATGGGGAGATAAAAACTTCTCTCTATGTTCTCTTCAAGGAGAGAAGGGGGGAGACCCTCTGTCTCCTTCCCGAAGACGAGATAGCATCCCGGCGTAAACTCCGCTTCAGTATATATATATTTTCCCCTGGTTGAGAAATAAAGAAAGTCACCTCCGGCACTTTCAATCATAAAGGTCTCTAAATTGCTGTGATGTCTGACGATTATATTGGACCAGTAATCAAGACCCGCCCTTCTGAGGTTCTTGTCGTCAACCTTAAAGCCAAGAGGATGGATAAGATGAAGGATAGAATTAGTTGCTCCGCAAAGCCGGGCAATACTACCGGTGTTGGGTGGTATTTCAGGCTCTACAAGGACTACATTAAGAGAAGTAAGGGAACCGGATCGGTCAACGTAGTTCATGCCATATTTCTGATCTTTTCTCTACACTCAGGGCACAATCCCTTAACATCCAACTTATGACTCAATATCTTAAAGCCAAAACGTTCTGCCAAGTCCCTTTCGATCTCATTTAATCGAGGATCTGTAAATTCCTCAATCTTTCTGCATTCAATGCATCGAATATGGCAGTGATGTTCATGACCATATATGTGCTCATAGTGCATATGCCCGTCTTCAAAGAAGACATCCTGGATCAGGCCGGCATCTATTAATAGAGGTAAAAGGCGATATATGGATGCCTTGGAGATATTTATACCCTTTCGCCTCATAGTCAGATAAAGTGTGTCTACATCAAAATGATCATGGGTGGCAAAGATTTCTTGTATTATCTTTTCTCGTTCCTGAGTATATCGTAATCTATTTTTTTTTAGGTATTCACGAAAAACCTGTAATTCTGATTTTTTATTCATCAAAATAACCCTCGATTTACAAATTTTCAAAATTTATAAATTATGGTAAATCCATAAAATATGCTCAATAATTACTTCAAGTTATACTTGTGAAAAATTGCTAAGTCAAGCTTAAAGCAAATATTTATTAATAAGCTTATGCTCAATATTATGCAGTGATAAGTAATAGATATTCCGCCCCTTGTCAGTCGGCAAAAAGATAGGGAGTGAATAAATACGCACAGGGAGAAGTTAAATGACAGCAAGAGAAAAAACGGAGATTCGCAAGACTTTGGGATTTATCGGTGGAGGACAGATGGCAGAAGCCCTTATCAAGGGAATGCTATCAAAAAAAATTTTGAAACCAGGCCAGATTACGGCATCTGATTTGACAGAGAATAGAAGAAATTATCTAAAGAAATCATTTAGGATAAATACGACTTCTGAAAACAAGAAGGCGGTTGCAGGGTCTGATATTATTATCCTGGCGGTGAAACCCCAGGTCATTTCTATGGTCCTTGAAGAAATTGGGCCTATTGTAAACAGCAATCATATTATTGTATCCATAGCTGCAGGAATAACCATTCACTCTTTGGAAAAAAGACTCCCAAAGGGCACAAAAGTAGTGCGAGTGATGCCCAATACACCTGTATTGGTTCAGGCTGGTGCTGCGGCAATCTGTAAAGGGACAGCCGCCATGCAAAGCGATCTGGATATAGTCCTGCAAATATTTCAAGCAGTGGGCAAGGCAGTTGTGATAGCAGAAACTTTGATGGACGCGGTTACGGGCCTCAGTGGTAGCGGACCGGCATATGTATTTACATTTATTGAAGGATTAATTGATGCGGGGGTACGGGAAGGCCTGCCAAGAACTGTTGCCCAAGAGTTGGTGGTCCAGACCGTACTGGGAGCAGCCCTTATGTGTCAAAATACAGGGAAACACCCGGCGGAACTTACTGCAATGGTGACCAGCCCGGGGGGGACCACTGTTGAGGGTCTGCATGTCATGGAGCGGGCCGCAATGCGCGGGATATTACTCGATGCAGTAAGGGCGGCAACAGAGAGGTCCAGAGAACTTGGTGTTTGAAAAAGAAAATGTTCAACCTGTACATTGGCAACCGGCTTTTCGAGGCAGTTTTGCTGATGCGAGAAACATAAGGCCGGCTACTAAAGCAGACATGAAAAAGACCCATGGATAACCGAAGCGTATCCAGACCAGCCCTGCTATTATAGGGGCTATCATAGATACTACGTGTTCAATTGAATAGCTAGTGGAGATGGAAGCTGTCAATTCATCTTCCGATTCAACGATCTTTGAAAGGTAGGTTATATGGGCTGAACGCAAGGAAAACAAACTGTCATCCAGGATAAAGCATGTGAACAGGCAGGGCAGTATAAGGGGTTGCGGAAGCGTTGTCTCTGCAAGACCATAGCAGGCGCAGATCAGCAAAAGTACAAGGGAATCACCTATAAGCACGGTCCTTTCCCCCAATGTGTCAATGAGTCTTCCCAAATAGGGCTTTAAAAACAGGCCTGCAACAGAAGATATGAGAATAAGCCTTGCCATGGCCGGTGCATCTTGATCAAAGATCCTTATGAGTACCCACGGTCCGAATACAATGAAGATCTGCTTTCGCACACCGAACAGAACCGCAAGCAAATAGAAAAGAGAATATCTTTTTTTGAATACAAAGCGTTTACGTTTTAGCCCGGTATGTCTTTTTTCCCTGATCAGGAGCACCATTAAAGATGAAAGCAGGGTAATTGAAGCCGCTGTCCAATAGAGTTTTTCATATCCGAATCCAAGCATGCCCATACCCACCCATATACAAGCGGCCCCTACTATGGTCCCAAGGCTCCTGAGGCTTCTGACTATTCCGAAAAGACGGCCCCTGGTTCCGGGTTCACTCAGGGCTACGCAGAAGCTTTCCCTTATAGTCATTACCATATGGGCCCCGACTGACCAGACGAACAGCCAAACTGTCACCCTCAAGACATCAGGTGAGAGGCTGGCAGTACCCACAATACCCAGGGCAATAACAAGTGTGGCTCCAAATAGAATTTTACCTTCCTTTACCCCGCTGAAAGGGGCCAAAAGTATAATAAGCAACATTCCGGGCATTTCTCTGATAGTCTCCAGCACTCCCCTCTGATCGGCGCCCATGTCATAGATATCCACCAGGAAATTGTTGAGACTGCTGAAAAAAATTCCTGTGGCAGCAGCACCCAGAAATGTGCTAAAAAGAAAAATTATTTTCTGGTCCTTAAGGAAACGGGGCACGAGTGAATGTATATTATAATGCTTATGGGTCGTCATAGGATGTGAACTTAGCGCCCTTTGGTTGAGTTGTTAAGTGCGGATCATATAAAAGGGTCTCCGGCTGCTCCTGGATCTCCTTGAAAATTTCTACCACCTCAGGTATGCTGATTTCCATATTCACGGCACTTCTTCTTCAGGTTTAGTTCTTTTGCGTATCAAAACTGTTACAGGGGAAAGTGCCTTTTTTCTATTTTTCAGAATTCGCACAAAATATTTTACATATCAATTAACAACAAGAGGATTAATCAATGTCCCCAAAACCAACTTATGAAGAACTGGAACAACAAATAGGGGAATTAAAAAAAAAGTTCGCTCTCAAACAGTTGGAAGAGGCTCTATATGATTCACAGTATATGCTCCACACTGTATTGGACTTAATACCATCTGCCGTCTTTTGGAAAGATCGCAATTTATTTTATCTCGGTGGCAATCGTACCTGGTTGAACAATATCGGCATAAATTCTTTAGATGAGGTTATAGGAAAAAGCGACTACGAGCTTCCATGGAAAGAGCAGGCGGATTCTTTTCGTAAGTATGATAGAAACGTAATGGAATCCGGTATTCCTGAATACAACATTATCGAGTTTTATCTCAAAGAAGATGGTACCAAAGTCTGGGTCAAAACTAACAAAATACCCCTAAGGAAAAAGGATGGAAAGATCATAGGTGTACTCGGCAGCTATGAAAACATTACCGAGTATAAGAAGGCCAATGAAGAACTAAAAAGGCAGCGGAATCTCTTTAAGATGATTATTGAAGCAACTCCCGACATGCTTATTCTTAAAGACACAAATCTTGTCTATCAAGCCGTAAATTCAACTTTCTGCAGGTATATTGGCAAACCAATGGAAAAAGTTATCGGGAAAACAGACTATGATTTATTTCCTGCGGATGAAGCAGAAATGTACCGCAGAGATGATGCTAAGGTAATGCAAACTTTAAAGCCGTTGATTCAAGATGAAGAAGCTACCCTTATAGAAGGTAAGCAATGGTTTCATGTAGCCAAAACACCTGTATTGGATAATGATAAAAAATTGCTTGGAGTCCTTTGTTCAAACAGGAATATAACAAAGCAAAAGAAGATACAAGAGGACTTAATAGCAAGTGAAGAAAAATACAGGAAACTTTTCGAAGAAGCCAGGGATGGGATAGTCCTCTGCGATGCGGAAACAGGCATAATTATCGACTGCAACTCTGAAATGGCTAAACTCGTAGAAAGGGAAAAATCCGAATTATTAGGCCAAAATCAGGGTATTCTTCATCCTGAAAGCACAATTATAGACGGATTTTCAGATACTTTCATAAAACATAGAGATAAATTTGAAGGTTATATTTTAGATTCACAGGTTATTACAAGTACAGCAGCAATCAAAGATGTATCAATCAAAGCCAATAATTTTTATTTAGGCAACAAAAAATACACTCAGGGAATCTTTCGCGATATAACCGAGCAAAAGAAGGCAAGAGAGGCAATCATAAGAAGTGAAACACTGTATCGCACTCTTGTAGAGAATATTGATATGGGTATTACACTTATTGATACAAATTATACTGTTGTTATGGCAAATAAAAGTCACGGGAAAATGTTTAATAAACACGCAAATGAAATTATCGGCAAAAGGTGTTTTCAAGAATTCGGAAGGCGTGATGAAGTCTGCCCGCATTGTCCAGGTGCCATAGCGATGGATACCGGGCAAGTTGCCGAAGTCGAGACTGCCGGAGTAAGAGATGATGGCAGCAAGTTTGATATTAGAATCTGTGCCTTTCCAGTCTTTGGGGCAAACAATACCGTGACGGGATTCATAGAAATTGTGGAAGACGTAACTGTAAGTAAAAAGCTCGAAGTCCAGTTTCAAAAGGCTCAAAAGTTTGAATCAATCGGGACATTGGCCGGAGGCATCGCCCATGACTTTAACAATCTTTTAATGGGTATTCAGGGCAACACATCCCTGATGCTTATGGATATTGATTCTTCTCATCTACATTATGAAATGCTGAAAAGCATTGAAAAACAGGTTAAAAGCGGGGTCAATCTTACAAGACAGCTTCTCGGTTATGCCAGCAAAGGCAGGTATGAAGTAAAGCCAATAAATCTTAATCAGATAGTAGAAGAGACTTCCAGAACTTTCGGCAGAACCAGAAAACAGATTACCATCCACAGAAATATGGCCGAAGATCTGTTTACAGTAGAAGCTGACCAGGGGCAATTAGAGCAGGTACTGTTAAATATATTTATAAATGCTTCAGATGCCATGCCCGACAGAGGAGAGCTTTATCTGGAGACAAATAATGTTAAACATAAAGATATGAAAAGCAGGCTTTATAAATCAAGGGGCGGAGACTATGTCAAGCTGACCGTCAGAGACACAGGCAAAGGCATGGATAAAATCACTATGGACCGCATTTTTGATCCCTTCTTTACTACCAAGGAAATGGGAAGGGGCACCGGCCTGGGGCTTGCGTCTGTTTATGGAATTATAAAGGCACATGGCGGATATATTGATGTTGAATCCAAAGTGAACCAGGGAACAACCTTTGAGATATATCTGCCTTCAAGCACAAAAAAAGTCGACGAAGTAACCAAAGATTCTGTCAAACTCGTTAAGCAAAACGGAACTGCGCTTCTTGTTGATGATGAAGCTGCTGTTCGTAAAGTATGCAGGAGCATACTGGCAGTAATAGGCTACAAGGTTTTGTCGGCCAAAGTCGGACAGGAAGCCATAGAGCTTTACAGGAACCATAAGGATGAAATAGATATAGTACTATTGGACATGATTATGCCTGAAATGGGCGGTGGTGAGGTTTATGACCATCTTAAGGAGATTAATCCTGAAGTAAAGGTACTACTTTCAAGCGGCTACAGCATTGATGGTGAGGCAACCGCTATATTGAAACGGGGGTGCAGCGGATTTATTCAGAAACCATTTACTATACAAAAATTATCCACCAAAATAGAGGAAATATTAAAAAATAAATAGATTTATTAAAAAAATTCAATATAACGAAATTCAGGTGACAACGCTATTCACTCAGCCGGGCAGGACACAGCATTTTGAATCTTAACTCAAAAAAATATCTTGGCCGGATTGAAGAGGTCATCAATAAGGCCGAGGCCGGTAAGGTCTATCCTGTCTATATGTTTATAGGTGACCGGCCCATTATCCATCCTCAAATAAACAAATTGATAGATTGCCTTATCCAGGAAGAGGCAAGGGATTTCAACTTCGAGGTTTTATCTCCCGATTCCTTTTCAGAGGGCAGGTTACTTGAGCTTTTGAGCACTAAAGGTTTTTTGCCGGGACGCAAGGTTGTTTTAATACAGGACCTGCCCTTACTGGTATCTTCAGATACTGCAAAAACCAGATGGAAAAAGGCTCTCGCTGCCATTGCATCGGATGATAATGACAGGGCGATGGAACTGACCTCACGGATCTTTGCTGATTTGAATATAGATCCGGAGGAGCTTAAAGGGCTTTCTCCGGGGCGGATAAAAGATGTTTTGAACTGGCCTGGCGATTTAAGTATTGAGAGTTTATCAGAATTCCTTGAAGTCCACTCTGGAGACATGAAAAGTATAGAGCCCATAAATACCGGCTCAGGGGATCGTCTTCTTGCCTGGCTTGCTCAGAGGGCCGACCCTTCCCTTGCAATTATAATTATCGAATCCGAGACAGTAGACAAAAGGTGTTCCTTGTACAAGGAATTAAAAAAATATGGCCCTGTAGTAGACCTTGATAGGGAAAAGAAGGACAGAAAAGGCGGGGCGAATTTTGCCATGAGCCTTATCAGGAGTTTGCTCAGGGAAAGCGGCAAAGAAGCAGATAATAAGGCCGTTAAGGCCATTATGGATCGGGTAGGTCATAAAGATCCGGTGGGTCTGAAGATGGAGATCCAGAAACTCGTAACCCAGGCAGGAGATAGGGTCAGGATAAAGGCCGAGGACGTCTGTGAACTGGTTGTGAGGCACAGGGATGAAGAATTATATAACCTCACCAATGCCATGGGAGAAAAAGATCCGGGCAGCTGCCTTAACAGCCTAAATTATATAATGGATCAGGGAATTCATCCCCTGGCAATACTTAAAACCATTGCAAATTTTCTGCGGAAGATGATAATTTTGAGGGCGATTTTCGAATACGAAGCAGGCATTAAAGCATTTAAGAACCTGCGGTACGAGATCTTTAGAGATCAGATACTGCCTGAAATAAAAGAAAACATGTTAGATGATGCGCCTGATATATTAAAGGGACATCCATATACACTTTACAAATTGGGCCTGCAGGCATATGGTTTTGACTTGTCCCAAATGCTTATTTTTCTGGCTTCTTTGGCCGAAGCTGATCTCAAATTCAAGGGAGGCAGAATTTCCCATAGAGTATTGCTGGAAACGCTTGTTTTTCGTTTTATTTCAATGGAGTAATAATGGACGATAAAGAGATAAATTGGGAGGCAATAGCTCGTTTTCTATTTGAGGGATCGATGTTAAAGCATACGTGGCGAACGGGCTATCCGTTTCTAGGTAAAGGCAGAGAATCAGTAGCTGCCCACACCTTTGGTGTGATCCTGAGTGCTATGATGCTGGCAAAAAATGTCCCTGGAGTAGACATGGGAAAGCTCTTAAAGCTATGCCTGGTACATGATCTGCCTGAGGCCAGGACAGGGGATGCCAATGCAGTACACAAGCGGTATGTTAATATAGATGAAGAATCGGCAATCACAGATATGATTCAAGGACTTCCGGGCGGTGAAGAGATAGCGGATCTGTTATCAGAGTTTAGAGAATGTAATACCCTAGAGTCAGTGTTGGCCCATGACGCGGATAAGCTCGATATGCTGCTTTCTCTCAAAGAACATTTGGATACCGGAAGCAGTGATGCGGCGCTCTGGATACCATACGTAAAAGAGAGGTTAAAATCAGATGGGGCCAAGGCCCTTGCCGGCGCCATTTTAAAGGAACACTGGGCGAGTTGGTGGATGAGGCAGTTGCTTGGAAACAATTTCAAATAAGGAGATATTATGATGGGTAGAATCAAAAATATAATGATTTTTATTTTGTTTGTATTTTTTATATCCTGTTTTGTCGCCGGATCAGTATCGGCTGATAATCAGAAACCTACAAAGGAATTTACTCTGTTTTATACTGGAAATACCCTTGGCTTCCTTGATCCATGTAAGGCTTGAGGGGGAAAAGAGATCGGGGGAATAGCCCGGCGGGTCCGGTGGATCCGCGAAAATGTTCATAAACATGGTAACTTCCTTCTTTTAGACGCTGGCAATTTTCTTTTCAGAAATGAATCAGCGCCTTCAGAAGCGGCACTTGCCAATGCAAGGCTTCTTTTAGACCTTTACAGTGATATGCGTTATACGGCCCTTTGTGCAGGGAAAAGAGATCTTGCCGGCTCGACCATGTTTTTACTGGAAGAGACTGAAAAAAGGGGTTTGCGGCCCCTGTCTTCAAACCTGCATTATAAAGGTAAGGCCGCATTTGAGCCCTATGGTATCTTTGATGTTAATGCTACAAAAGTGGGCGTCCTTGCCGTTACGTCTCCTGAATTGGATCAAAGGATAAAGGCGGATAACGTGGATGTACTCGATCCTTCAGATCGGCTTAAGTTGTTGGTTCCTGAGCTCAAGAACAGAGTCGATGTAATAATATTGTTGTCCAATCTCAGTGAAATTCAGGATATAAAGCTGCCAAGCGTTGTCGACGGCATAGATATTATTATCGAAAGCGGTCCGGGCAAACAGCGTCATCAACCATTAAAAGTGGGAAATACTTACCTTTTGAGGGGTGACATAAAGGGCAGGTCAATAGGAAAATGTGTAGTAAAACTCAATTCACAGAATGGTATACAGGGGCTGAATAATGAACTGCATAAGCTAAAGGCAAGTCTTCCTGTGGATGAAGCCGCAATAGATAAAATAAGAGATTTAAAACAGAAATACGCCGGCACAGAGGTCATCACTACGAGGCCCGCCCCTGCTAAAAATCCCTTTTTGGAAGCAATTGAAAGGGCAAAAAGAAATAAAATGAAGGGCGATGGCACCAAGTCCCGTGATGAAAGCAATCCCTTGCTGGAAGCTATTGAAAAGGCAAAAAAGAATAGGGTAGAAGGTGGTCCATCTCGATCTGACAACTCCACAGATAACCCGTTTTAGAGGTGAGAGCACCTGAATGATCTTCGAAAAAAACAAGGCCTTTTGTCTGATGACTGCATTGGTACCGTAAATAAGTGTGTCAGGTGCGGCGCATGCCTCTCTGTGTGTCCGGTATATGACGTTACCAGACAGGAGCGCCTGTCACCCAGGGGAAAATACAGGCTTATTACGGAAACTAGTGACGAAGGCCTGAATTTTATTTCAGAAGATAGAGATCCTGTAAAAAATTCGCTTCCAGTCAAGGTGCTTGAGACCTTAAAGGGCTGTGTTCAGTGCGGGGCCTGCAGCTATGTATGTCCTGCTGGGGTAAAACTAGATGCCTTAGTCAGAAATGCCAGAGCGGCAGGCGGCACAGAAGGGTTATCAAAACCATGGTGGTTATGGAATATCCTCAGAAGCCGCAGACTGGCTCCCTCGCTGGCAAAGCTCCTCTCCGGCATTCCCGGCACAAGCGGCCTTATTTGGCGTTTGATAGGCCTTAAAGACAGTCGGACTTTACGGGATAAAAAGGTTCTTCATTTTGAAATGCCTTCTCTTGCTCATAGGCCGGCCCTTTCCAGAAGGCATTTCAGATTGCCTGATCCGGGTTGCGTGGTTGATCTCAGGCCGGGACCCAGGATAGCCCTTTTTCTGGGATGCATTCAGAACTACCTCTATCCTGAAGTAGCTGAGGCCATGATCCGGTGTTTAGGAGGAAAGGTGATGATCCCATTGGGACAGGGGTGCTGCGGTATGCCCGCATGGTCGGCAGGTGCTGTGAAGGCTGCCAAAGAACTTGCACTTCAAAACCTAAAGGCCCTTGAGACCGCAAAGGCGGATTTCATAGTTACGGGTTGCGCTGCCTGTGCCTCCATGATTAAGCAATGGCCAAAGTTGTTCAGTGAAAATGACATAGAAAAACAAATCGCCATCAATGTGGCAAATAAGGTCAGGGAATTCAGCCAGCTTCTGGTTGAGTTAAACGCATTACCTCTCAGGATGCCAAGGGATAGATCAGCCATAGTGACTTATCATGCTCCATGTCATCAACGATTTGATCTGGGCGGTGTAGTGGAAAGCGAAGAACTGCTGGACAGGTTGTTTTCAGATGCCTTTAGGCCCATGCCTCATGAATGCTGCGGACAGGGGGGGCTCTTTAGTATTGGAAATCCTGAGCTTGCATGGAAAATTTTCGAAAAAAGGCTTTTGGCTTGGGACAGGACAGGTGCATCTATTGTAGTTACTACATGTTCGGGTTGTCTGCTGCAGTGGAGGGCGGGGACTGCTCATAAGACCGGAGGGCACAAGGTGCTGCATTTGGCGGAACTTATTGATGAATACTATGAAAAAACCTAATCTGCGGTATTACATAAGAGCTGAAAGCTTGAAGCCGAAAGCCGGAAGAATTGTCTACGATAAATCTTTAATCTTTGGCCTTTGATTTTTGATAGGTGATGCCTCATAGTGAAAAAGGTCCGGGATCATTATTTTAAAAAGGCCAAGAAACAGGGCTTTCCAGCCCGTTCGGTCTACAAACTGAAAGAGGCCCAGGAGAAATACGGCTTCCTGAAGCCGGGACAGAGGGTTATGGATCTTGGGGCATTTCCGGGTTCCTGGTCAAAGTATACATCCAGAGTAACGGGATCGAAGGGTCTGGTTGTGGCAGTTGATATCCAACAACTTGATATAATTGCGGATAATATCTGTATATTGCAAAAAAATGTCTATGATCTCAATTTCTCAAGCCTGAAGGAGATTTCCCCATATTTCGATGTGGTGCTCAGCGATATGGCCCCTAAAACTACCGGCCGCAAAGATGTAGATCACTTCAGGTCTATAGCTCTCGCGGAACGTGCCTTGGTTTTGGCTGAAGACTTGCTGAAACCAGGAGGCACCCTTTTCTGCAAGGTCTTCCAGGGGGAGGATTTCCCTTTATTCCGGGGCAAATGCGGAAAGAGTTTCAAATCAGTTCGCATGATCAAGCCAAAAAGTTCAAGATCGGAAAGCGTAGAAACATTTTTACTGTGTACATTAAAAAAATAGCATAAACAGCATGCCGAGCCGCAAGTATTGCAGGCATATGATTGCCATGATTCTGTTTATTGGTTAGTCTGCTTTATAATGATCTAATACTATAGAAATTTCAATCCTGGTAATGAATTGCACGGATGGTCATGGATTAGATATTGTAATATAAATTAAGTCTATGCCGAAAATCTTTTAAATTCGCCCGAAGGGTATTAATCGGAGACAATTTATGTCCCTATTCAAAACGGATTTCCCGGGTCTTCACCTTTTACACAGGGGAAAAGTGAGAGACATTTACAAAGTGGGGGAATGTTTGCTGATCGTAGCAACAGATCGTCTCTCTGCATTTGATGTTGTTCTTCCCACGCCCATTCTGGACAAAGGTCGCATACTTACTCAGATGTCACTGTTCTGGTTTGAAAAATTGAAAGACATCGTTGATAATCATCTGGTTCAGGCAGATGTATCCCTGTTTCCTGAAGAGTTAAAGTCATTTTCAAAGTTTCTTGAAGGCCGCAGCATGCTGGTCAAAAAGGCAAAACCCTTGCCTGTTGAGTGTATAGTCAGGGGATATATTGCCGGCTCCGCCTGGAAAGACTATCTCAGGGCAGGTTCCGTATGCGGCATCAGGTTGCCTGAAGGGATGCTTGAGTCACAACAGCTTCCGGATGCCATATTCACACCTTCCACCAAGGCTGATCTTGCATCTCATGACGAGAATATAAGCTTTGAGCAGGTCCGGAAGCTGCTTGGCAAAGATTTGTCGGAAAAGGTCAGGGATATCAGTATCAGGCTTTACAAAACAGCGGCGGATTACGCTATAGGAAAAGGGGTAATAATTGCTGACACCAAATTTGAGTTCGGCATATCGAGCGGAAAGCTTATTCTGATCGATGAGGTTTTGACCCCTGATTCTTCTAGATTCTGGCCTGTTGAAGACTATCGTCCGGGCAGCTCACAGCCGAGTTTTGATAAGCAGTTTGTAAGAGACTATCTGGAGGCCATTTCATGGAATAAAGAGCCCCCGGGACCTGAGATCCCTCCAGATATCGCAGAAAAGACCCATCAGCGTTATCTGGAGGCTTTACGGCGTCTTACCGAAACTTAGATTGAGCGATTAGCGTTTAGCTATTAGTTTAATGATTATAGGTTGTTTTGCTATTATAAACTTGCACCCGGTGGGTGTTATTTCCAATTAACGCAATGTCTTTATTTTTCAAAGCTAAACCCTAATGGCTAACAGCTAATCGCTCAACTTAGGTGAAACCAAGGGAGCTTTAACATGGAAACAAGGGCCGGATTGTCCTTAATGACGGTTGTTATATTGGGCATCTGGCTTCTTGCACTCATTGAGTTGACCTTTGCAGAGAAAAGCGCTTATGTAACCTATGTCATTGATGGCGATACTATAGTTCTCAAAAAAGGAACGAAGGTTCGCTATCGCGGGATAAATGCCCCGGAGATACCTAATGGTGAGAAAGCCGGAGAACCCCTGGGATGCACGGCCACTAAACGTAACAGGCAACTGGTCCAGACCAAGCTTGTCATGCTGGTCCAAGATGATGAAAAGCAGGATCGCTTCGGTCGGCTGTTGGCCTATGTATTTCTTCCTGATGGTCGAATGGTCAATGAAATACTTGTTCGTGAAGGTATGGCCTTTTTATGCCTTTCCAATAAAGGTTCGCCTTTCAGCAAGAGATTGCTTGCCGCCCAGAGAGAGGCCATAGATGCCGAACGGGGTATATGGTCAATTACCCCGATCAGTCCTGAAGCTTATTATATAGGTAATCGGCAATCCATGCGCTTTCATAGGCCTTCATGTCCTTATGGGAAAAAGACCAGTAAATCAAACCGTGTGATTTTTAAATCACGAAACGATGCCTGCAAGGAAGGTTTCTGCCGATGCAAGAAATGTCTGCCCTGAAAACGGCTACGACGTTAGTAGTTAGAGATCCCCGGTACCTTGAGCACGACCCGGGGTTCGGTCATCCCGAGTCACCCGATCGTCTGAAAGTCATTTATGAGCGTTTAGATTATGATGATGTACAAGGCCTGTTTAAGTATATTGTCCCAAGATCCGCCGGCAGGGACGAGCTTTTGTGGAATCACACCGGTGATTACATAGATAGGATTGGCAAAACCGCCTTTAGAGATTTCTACCGTCTGGATCCTGATACATCTACAAGCGCAGGCTCATGGAAAGCAGCGTGTCTGGCTGTCGGAGGCGTTTTTGCCGCCATGGATGAGATAGCCGGACCTGTTGCGCGAAACGGATTTGCCTTGGTACGTCCACCGGGGCACCATGCAGAAAAAGATTGTGCCAAGGGCTTCTGTATTTTTAATAATGTGGCCCTTGGCGCTCACTATGCAAGAAGGGTCCTTGGTTGTGAACGGGTCCTGATTGTAGACTGGGATCTTCATCACGGAAACGGTACCCAGCATAGCTTTTACGATGATTCCAGCGTATTATACTTTTCAACCCACCAGTATCCCTATTATCCGGGAAGCGGAAAAGCAGATCAAACAGGTAGAGGCAATGGAAAGGGCTTTACTGTAAATGTACCCCTCGGCCCTGGCGCCGGGGATGAGGACTTTGCTGCCATTTTCAACCGCCTGCTCTTGCCCATCGGCAAAACCTTTTCTCCGGATTTCATACTCGTTTCAGCCGGATTTGATATTTACAGGGATGATCCATTGGGGGGCATGAAAGTCACTGCAAACGGGTTTGCCTATATGTCTAAGATTTTACTGAATCTTGCGGATATGTGCTGCAATGGCAGAATACTATTCTGTCTTGAAGGGGGTTATAACTTTAAAGGACTTAGAGACGGAGTTCTAGCGGTTCTCAATGAATGTAAGGGCATGGCGGCTCTGGACAATGATGCTCTTTCCCCTTTGCACAATCCAGGACCGGGTCCACGGATAATAGAACATGTAATTGATATCCATAAAGATTATTGGCCAATCACATGACCAAAAAAAACCCAAAAGGCCTGCCGATTATGAACGGGCAGGCCTTCTAATTTTTATGATATGACCATGGTACAAAGTAATATCCGGAAAAAACACTTACCAATCTTTTTTCTTGTCTGTTTCTTATCTGTTTCTTATCTGGCGGCCTACTTAGGATGGCACTCTGTACACTTGGTAGGAGCGGCCTTGCCTTCCTTGTTTACATCCCGATGGCACCCCTTGCAATTTTCATGAATGGCTGAATAATGGTAGCCCTTGATCTGTTCTTCCTTGCTCAACTTTGGTTTCCTTGGTGCCTTGGCTTCACTGTGGCAGGAATCACACTTCGCGACCTCGTCCCCTTCTTTCCAGACGTTCTTCCCATCCTTATACACATGGTGGCATTCGCAACAGCCTATTTGGTAATCCACATTATGTTTATGGTGGTTGAAGGTGACCAGTGACTTTTTGTGCTCCGGGTACACCTTTGAATCCATGGTAATGGTCTCAGGTCCCTTATCAGTTGCTACAGCTACCCCAGCCATTACAAAGCCAAAACATACCGCAACCAACAGGCATAATACCTTTTTACTACTCATCCCGCAAATTCCTCCTTCTTATAATTAATGAATAATGATTCACTTATTAAAGTAATAATTGCGCTTTGGAAATTTGTCAATAAAGAAATAAAATTACCTCTAATGCCAAGACAAACGCCGGGCCTTTGTCTCTATATTTTGCCTAATATGCATCAAACCCCTTTACAATTCTCCAATCGCGTTGGTATGATGAAGAACCAAATGCGTCCTTTCTGTAAAGTTATTCCTGTTGTCCGGCGCATCTTTTCTGGAGGCTAAAAAGTGAAAATAGCATATGATACAGATATACCGACCACGCTTTATCCATCTATTAAAAAGGTTATAAAAGAATCAATAAAAACTCCATGTTCCTGCGGATGTGATGAGATCTACGTTTCATTGCAAGAGGAAAACAGAATAGATGTTAAGTGTTACGATTGCGGCACTAGTTTTTTTGAACTCGAGGTGGAGGTGGATGAAGAGACAATTGATCACTGAGTATCAATTTCACCTTGAGTCCGCTCGGGAGGCAAATAAAAAAACAGGCTAAGGATTGGACTGTAATCTGTTTTCTCAAGACGCCGTTAAGATTTACGCTAGGGCCTTAATAATTCAAATCCTGTAGCTGGATCAAAAGAACGAACCGCGGTTGTTTCGACTAATTCAAACAATATCACCTCCATTATATGCCATACCTTAACACCTTTGCGAATGCATCCGGTTAATGAAGATGTCTTTCTTCCACAGGTTATATGCATATGTAAAACAGGTTTACCTTTTCCATCCGGAAAGATCGTTCCTGTCCCTGCAATCTCATGGACATTATCAACAATATGCTCCACCGGAACAATTGGATTTTCGCGTCCATATTGAGGGCCTACTATAAGTTTACTGCCTTTGTCAGCTCCACCGAGAATGATTAAAGCTGCGGCCTTGACAGATTCTCTGCGGCACAATTTTTCAATTTCTGTGTGAACAATGTCTCCATCTTCAAGACGAATAATAAAGGTCCTTCCTTGTTTGGCCTGTGAGTATCTCATGGTTTTCCTACCTCTCAGTATTTATTATGCTTATCACAAAACAATCCATGCGGTAAAATATATTTCCATTGCGAGAATGCCTTGAATTGTCGGAGCTTACTACTTTATGTATTCATATCTTAAGGGAAAGCGGTCTGAAAACAACTTTTCCGTTGGTTATCTGGTGTCGGCTTTAATAATATTATTGCTCTTCTCCGTATTGGCACTAATCAGTGCTGTCGGTATCTACCGGATTTCCATAGAAGGATCAAAAAATCTGCTTGAAAACCGCGCAGTGGACATAGCTGTAAGCCTGGGCTTTACCCTGGAAAGGATCGGTCTCAAAAATGAACTCTTCCCTGAACTTGTAGCTACTGATAAATGGAACGATCTCGCCTTTCTGGTCCTTTATGATCGAGATGGTACTGTGTTATTACATTCCAATCCTCTAATGGTGGGGAGAAGCCAGATTGATGCCTATATAGAAAGCGTAATTTTGAAAAAACAGCCGGAGATCCATTTTTCTACCCTTGCAACCGGGGAAGAGGTATTTGTGCTGGATTTCCCTTTGCACCTTCATTTTCCTGAACACAACAACAACGGCATCAAGAATGATATTATCGATCTTGAACAGTCCAGTGCGACAGAAAAAATCGAGTTTATCGACAAGGACAAGACTTACTGCCTAAGAGTTTCCATCCATCCATATCCAGCCCGGACAATTCTCAGAAAGGCTGATTTCCAACTTGTCTTAATTGGACTTTCACTTACCACTTTATGGGTATTGACGTTCTTTTTTCTCTGGTCTTGGCGCAGGAATTATCGTCTGGAAGCCAGGTTGCATAAACAGGAGCGAATGGCGGCCCTGGGTGAAATGGCCGCGGTCCTGGCGCATGAAATAAGAAATCCATTGAGCAGTATAAAGGGCTTTGCTCAATTTTATCTGGAGAATACAACAGATCCTGACGAAAATGCGGATTTTTCCGTTATTGTGGAAGAATCCAAGAGGCTTGAGGGTTTGACATCCGATTTGCTCACTTATGCAAGGCCTGCCAAACTCAATCAAGATAAGATTGATACAGAAAGGTTCTGCCAGGAAATTAAAAGAAGTATTGCCCATTTAATTGGTGACGTAAAATTTCATATATCGTGTGAGAAACTGGAACTGCTTCTTGACAGAGAAAAATTGATGCAGGTAGTCTTTAATCTGGTACAAAATGCCATTGAGGCAGTGAGTGAAATCAAGGAAGGGGAAATCTGGTTCAGCATAAAATCCAGCGGTCCTGTTGTGATACTTACAGTAGCGGACAATGGCCCAGGCCTGCCTCTAGACGTGAAAAATCGTCTTTTTGAACCGTTCGTCACTACCAAAGCAAAAGGTACAGGACTGGGGCTTGCCATAGTAGACCGTTTGTTAGAAGCGATGGGTGGTGAAATTAGTTTCATGGATCGTGAAGGTGGCGGCGTAATTGTTCAGATTACATTACCATGTCATTAATTCCTATGGTATGAAATTCCCTTTCTGAGGATACAGATTACAGGGATTGACACGGATTATTAAGCAGTATAGCTGAATTCAATACTAACAATTGAGGGATTCAGGTATTGGGTAAAGACAACAAAACAATTTATGTGTGCCAGGCATGCGGCCAGACGTCGGCAAAATGGCTTGGTCGTTGTCCCGGTTGTGGAGAATGGCATACACTGGAGAAGGAACCAAATAATACCCTCGTTATACAAGGCCGAAGTCATTTAGGTATGAATCGATCTGCTCCCCTCCCCTTGCTGGAGGTGTCAGCAGAACTTGATGATGCCAGAATTGTCATCGGGATAAGTGAAATGGATCGGGTATTAGGCGGGGGGCTGGTACCGGGCAGCCTAGTATTATTAGCCGGAGAGCCGGGTATAGGTAAGTCCACGTTACTGTTGCAGTTACTCTGCCGTCTGGCCTCTAATCAAAAGCAAAAGAAAGTCTTGTATGTCAGCGGCGAAGAATCATTGGCTCAGATCAGGATGAGGTCTGAACGGCTGGGAAATATCCCGGAAAATCTGTGGGTTGCCTGCGAGTCCGAACTCGATCGAATTATTGAGATCATGGAAGAACAGGATCATTCTATCCTGGCTATAGATTCCATACAGACCTTGTTCTGCAGCGGGATATTATCAGCTCCAGGGAGCATGGCCCAAGTCCGGGAAACCACTGCACGACTCATGCAGCTTGCCAAGTCCAAAGTCGTATCGACAATACTTGTTGGCCACGTAACGAAGGAAGGGGCTATAGCAGGACCTCGGGCACTTGAACATCTTGTTGACACTGTATTGTATTTTGAAGGGGATCGTAGCCACACTTTCAGGCTCTTGAGAACCGTAAAAAACCGTTACGGTCCGACTCATGAAATAGGTGTCTTTGAGATGACTGAAAGCGGACTGGAACAAGTTCCCAATCCATCGGAGGTCTTCCTTGCACAAAGGCCAAAGG
The DNA here is from genome assembly GCA_011042225.1 of Deltaproteobacteria bacterium. Taxonomy (GTDB): domain Bacteria; phylum Desulfobacterota; class Dissulfuribacteria; order Dissulfuribacterales; family UBA3076; genus UBA3076. The sequence continues at coordinate 26,214 of DQXT01000080.1, forward strand.
CGCTTCCTGGATCAGTAATTGTTCCATGTATGGAAGGCACACGACCTATCCTTGTAGAAATTCAGGCCCTGGTAAGTCCATCTCACCTGGCGATTCCAAGGCGAACCTCAACCGGTATTGACGGTAATCGTCTGGCCTTGCTCATTGCGGTTGCAGAAAGACATCTGGGTATGGTACTTTTTGACCGAGATATTTTTATAAATGTGATTGGCGGGCTCAAAATATCAGAGCCTGCAAGTGAACTCGCCGTAATAATGGCTATTGTCTCAAGTCTAAGGGATGTTCCCATCAATATGGATACTGCGGTCTTTGGTGAAGTCGGTCTCACTGGAGAAGTGAGGTCGGTTGGGAGAACGGAATTAAGAATCAACGAGGCTGCCCGTCTAGGACTCAAGAGATGCATTGTTCCTCAGTCTGGATCCTATCGTATCAAGTTCTCGGATAGCATGAAGATCCTTGCGGTGAAAAGAATAGATGATGCGATAGCGGCACTAACTTAAGTCTCTTGACAGTCAGTAAACCCTGGCCTACATTCAACCTTATTATACGCTATCGGCATTTGTAGCATGTTGCCTGTGCAGAAATGTTGAGGTTCGGCGCTTACATTTTATTATAATAGGAGATACATAGATCATGTCTGAAGACAAGTTGATGCATGTAACAGATGCAGAGTTTGAGTCCCTGGTCTTAAAATCTGATAAACCTGTACTGGTTGATTTCTGGGCGAGTTGGTGTGGACCTTGTCTCGCCATTGCACCGGTGGTTGAGGAGCTGGCGGAAGCCTATGAAGGGAAAGTGGCAGTAGCCAAGATGAACGTAGACCAGAGTCCTGCCACTCCAGGTAAGTACGGCATCAGAGCCATTCCTACCTTAATCCTTTTTAAGGACGGACAAGTCGTGGAACAGATTATGGGTGCAGTAGGAAAGGCTGTTATAGAATCCGCTATTAATAAGGCCTTGTCCTGATCTTTAGAAAAATGCATTTTGAGCGCGTTGTGTTTTTGTTTTGAGAAAACATGTTGTTGCAATGTAATTCATGATCAATAAATCGCATTATCGAACAAGAAGCTGTAAAAGATTGTCCATAAGATGTCTTCTGCTTCTAAGCCTTTTAAGTATAGGCATTTCCTTTGGATGTGCCGGCAAGGATCAAGGCATTGGGTCCGGTAAAGATAAAGGCATGTCCTCATGGTTTCGTTCTGCAGCAGGTCCAGCGGAACCCGAAAACGAGATTAATCTGTCCGACAAGGCCATGGACTACTTTTCGCAGGGGCGTTATACCCTGGCTGAGGAGATATTTCAAAAAATCAGAGACCGTTATCCCTTCAGCCCGTATGCTACGCTTGCGGAATTGCGTCTTGCAGATTGTAAGTTCCACATGGGCAATTATGGCGAAGCCTTACTCCTTTATGAGGAGTTTGAGAAGCTTCATCCCACCAATGATGCGGTAATATATGTGATCTTTCAGGAGGGTTCCTGCTATTACAGATTAATGAAAGGCCCTGATCGTGAGCAGATCTCCACCCATAAACTCATTGAGACCTATGATCGCCTCCTTAGCAGATATCCGAATAGTCCCTATAGTTATGAGGCACATAAAAGAATAGCTGAGGCAAGAGACCGCCTGGCCCAACATGAACTCCTGGTGGCCAAATGGTATGCCCGAACCGGGCAGGTGTCTCAAGCTAAAAATCGTCTGGAGATCGCCATGAATATTTATCCGGATACCCCGGCAGGGTTAAAAGCGGCACATCTTCTAAAAGAGGATGAAATATTTCGGCAGGCCTCTACTAACGAGACAGATATAGCAAAAGAATCAGAGGAATCCTGGTGGAGGCGACTGGTACCGTTTATTTGAAAAGGTGACAGGAAACGCGCCTGTTGTTTTCCAAACGCAAATCTTCAGGCTCTATCTTTTTACAAATATCCATGGCCCTGGGACAACGGTCCTGAAAAGCGCATCCCGAAGGGATGGAATCAAGGGCAGGGACAGTCCCCGGGATGGAAATGAGACGCTTGGAGTCTGAAGGAATACCATAGGGTACCGAATCCAGGAGACCCTTAGTGTATGGATGTAGGGGATTGTCAAAAAGATCATCAATTAAGGCCTCTTCAACTATCTTCCCTGCATACATTATGATTACCCTGTGGGCTATCTGGGCTACTACCCCAAGGTTGTGCGTTATAAATAAAAGGCCGAGATCATGTTGTTCCCGGAGCCTGTTCAGCAGTTCAAGGATTTGGGCCTGTATGGTTACATCCAGAGCAGTAGTGGGCTCATCTGCTATCAAAAGTTCCGGTTGACAGGCAAGTGACATGGCTATCATAGCCCTTTGACGCAACCCCCCTGAAAGCTGATGAGGATAAGTTGTAATCCTCTCCTCCGGTGCAGGCATCCCAACCTGTCTCAAGAGTTCAATAACCCTTTCTCGAACCTGTCTTTTTGAAAGTTTGATATGGATTGTTATGGCTTCGGAAATCTGGTCTCCAATTGTGAAAACCGGATTGAGGGCCGTCATAGGTTCTTGAAAAATCATGGCTATTTTTTTACCCCTGATGCTGCACAACTGACCAGGGGTAAGGTCCATGAGATCTACACCCTCAAATACTATTTTCCCACTTCTTAAGTTAAACGGAGGACTTGAGAGCAGGCCCAGCAGGGAAAGAGCTGTAACGCTCTTTCCGCAACCGGATTCCCCTACGAGACAGACATTTTCCCCCTTTTTAACAGAAAAAGAAACATCCCTTACAGGGAAGACCGGCCCTTTATTAGTACTGATCTCAACTTCAAGCCCTTTGACAGAAAGGAGGATATTATCACTCACGATTGACAATTACAGGACGTTGTCCAGCTTTTGTCCCTTAATCAGTTGAACATTGATTTCATTTCCTGCAGGCCTAAGCTGTACTATTACTTCAAAAAGATGTGATACCGGACTGATTGAAAAAGGGATATTACCAGTTTTTTCAAGGTTGTCTTCTCTGTGAATCATCACGGTAAACCACATAGGAAAACCGTGTTCCTTGGACAGTGCTTTGAGTTTGATTAAGGTCGCCTGATCTATTTTATCAATTGGCAATCCGTCTACCAGGACTATCTGAGGGAAGAATATGCCCTGTTCAGTGAGGTCACCTAGACGTTCTTCAAGCCGCTTTACGCTGAAGTCCTCAACACTGAAAGTCATAATAAAACGATGAGGGAGTATCATCTCCCACATCAAGTCGGTATTGTTTGACTCGTATTGACTCGATATACGCTGAAGTATTTCCTCGTACCAGAGACATACCTTTTTTATCGGTTGTCCCAGACATATATGAAGTACGTTTTCTCCTCTAAGCAAGTTGTAAAGGGCCAGATGCATCAGGAAAGAAGTCTTGCCTTCTCCGGCCCTGGCGAGGATTGCACCAAATTGTCCATCCTCCGGGAGATGTCCGGCATTTTCATTGATAAATTTCAGCGGATTTTTAAAAAATAGATTGTTCCCTGACATAGTAATGACCTTTTCAAAAAAAGAGGGTTTTAAAAATATTAAATGCTCAGTACTGAATTAATGAAATAATCATTGAGTATTATATTTTATTCCAAAATTTAAAATTTAATATCCCAAATTCATAACTTCTTTCAAAATTGTATCCGGAAAAAACAGGTGAAAAAAAACAAGGGTTAAGCGGCCCTCTTCTTTTCCTCGGCGGCCCTTTTTATCAATTCCTCTGCCACGTTTTTGGGTACCTGACGATAGGTAGAAAATTCCATGGTAAACTGGGCTTTTCCCTGGGTACCCGAGCGCAGAGTTGTGGAATAGCCGAACATCTCAGCAAGCGGGACCTCAGCCTCTATTACGCTTATATTTCCTTCATCCTGTGTACCCAGAATCATCCCCCTGCGCTGGTTAAGTAGTCCCATGACAGTCCCCTGAAATTCAGTAGGGGTCTCCACTGCCACCTTCATTATGGGCTCCAGTATGACTGGTTTGGCCTTCCTGTAGCCTTCGAGAAATGCCTTTCGGGATGCTGCCTGAAAAGCCATGTCGGAAGAGTCAACAGGGTGGGATTGGCCATCATTTATAACGATTTTTACTCCTGTAACGGGAAAGCCCAACAGTTGCCCTTTCTCCATACTGCTTTTGAAACCTTTTTCACAGGAGGCAATAAACTCCGTGGGTATGGCACCACCGACTATCTTATTTTCAAAGACAAATTCCTCTTCAACAGGCTCAATATAGCCGGCTACTCTTCCAAACTGACCCGCACCGCCTGTCTGTTTTTTATGGGTATAGTTGAATGCCGCATGCCGGGTAATAGTCTCTCTGTATGCTACCTGTGGTATGCCGGTAGTAACATCGGCATCGTATTCCCTGCGCATTCGCTCAACATATATCTCAAGATGAAGTTCTCCCATGCCGGAGATTATAGTGTCTCCGGTCTCATGATTAACGTATGCCCTGAAGGTAGGGTCTTCTTTGGTAAATCTGGAAAGTGCCTTTGACATTTTGACCTGGGCCTTGTTGTCTTTAGGGCAAATTGCCAGTGAAATAACCGGCTCTGGTATGTGCATTGAGGTCATGCTATATCTAATTCCAGGAGACGTGAACGTATCCCCGGATGCACAGTCAACGCCGAAGAGTGCCCCGATATAGCCGGCAGGGATAGACCCTATTTCCTCCATCTGATCAGCATGTATGTGTACAACCCTTCCGACCCTGACCTTTTGACCGGTTCTGGAATTTACTATGGTGTCTCCCTTGGAAAGGGTCCCCTGATATACCCTGATATAAGTGAGTTGTCCGTAACGTCCTTCTTCCAGCTTGAACGAGAGGGCTACAAGAGGTTTTGAAGGATCTGTCTCAAGTCTCTTTTCAACCCCCTCATTTTCCAGATCTATGGCATAGTTTTCAATCTCCATTGGTTGCGGCAGGTAGTGAGCTACTGCATCAAGCAGGGGCTGTACCCCTTTATTCTTGTAAGCGGATCCCATAAATACAGGAGTAAGTCCGCGGACAAGGGTCCCCTTTCTTATCGCTTCAACCAATACATCTGTTGTAACCCTCTCATCGAGGGCGGCCTCCATAAGTTCATCTGAAAACATTGAAGCAGCGTCAATAAGTCCTTCCCTGAAGGTCTCAGCCTCTGCGCGAAGCCCTTGAGGTATTTCTTCCAAACGTATCTGCTCGCCGCTTGGGCCGTCAAAATAAACAGCCTTCATGGAAATAAGGTCTACAACTCCCTGAAAGTCGGATTCAAGACCTATAGGTATTTGCATTGCAACGGCGTTATGGTTCAGCTTTTCCCTGAGTTGTTTTATAACCCGGAACGGGTTGGCACCACTACGGTCACACTTGTTTATAAAGGCAATACAGGGGACCTTGTATCTGGACATTTGTCGATCGACTGTAATAGATTGAGACTGTACCCCCCCAACAGAGCAAAGGACCAGTACACCACCGTCGAGGACCCTTAGGGCCCTTTCGACTTCAATGGTGAAATCTACGTGTCCCGGAGTATCAATGATATTTATCTCATAGCCCTTCCACTCACAATAGGTAGCGGCAGAAGTAATTGTTATTCCACGTTCTTTTTCGAGTTCCATGAAATCCATGGTGGCTCCGATACCGTCCTTGCCTTTCACGTCGTGGATGGCGTGAATTCGTTGGGTATAAAAAAGAATTCTTTCGGTAAGAGTGGTCTTTCCCGCATCAATGTGGGCGCTGATGCCGATATTTCTTACCATTGACTGATCTCTATTCATGTTTTTGCTGCCTCAAAAAATATTTAATACTTAAATCTTACTTTATCTCTTCACTAGAATATAATTAAGATAGA
>DQXT01000060.1 GCA_011042225.1 Deltaproteobacteria bacterium
CAATATACCATAACCTGGCCTCGCTTTCACTATTTAACTTACTGTTTTTATTAAAAAAGATGTATTTTTCATCAAGAAATATCTAATAATGTCAACAAGTTAAACAAAAACGGATTTTTGACTATCCTATTGAAATCATTGGATTTTTTGTTGAACATTTGCGCATCATAAATTGATTCCGGGTTTACTTCACCCAAAAAAGCGGGAAACTTCAGTCCCCAAGTAATTTAATTTTACCATCCAAGACCATAAAAATGAATTGATAACTGGGAAAATTGCAAAGACGTCACAGAAAAGAGGTTTTTCCTTAGACATGTCTGAAATATATCTTGATTACAATGCAACCACACCGGTTGCAGGCCCGGTACAGGAGGAAGTAACTTCCGCACTGAGAGAAAAATGGGGCAATCCCAGCTCCGGGCACAGGTTAGGCAAGATGGCCAAGGACGCCTTGGAATACGCCAGGGCCCAGGTGGCATCACTGCTTAATGCACATCCTAAAGAAATCTTATTTACCAGCGGGGGTACAGAGTCCAATAATTTAGCTGTAACAGGCATATGTCAATCCATGACCGCCAAAGGGCGACACATCATCACCACGCGAATAGAGCATCCATCCATTATGAACCCCTGCCTCCATTTGCTTGAACAGGGGTGGGAGATATCCTTTGTAAAGGTAAACAGCCGGGGCATTGTAGATCCCATGGAGGTTGAAAGGGCCTTACGCCCAGACACGGTTATGGTCTCTCTGATGCTGGCAAACAATGAGACCGGGGCTATTCAACCGTTGGCTGCGGTTTCGCAAGTGGCTCACAGGCATGGGGTATTGGTCCATACTGACGCGGCCCAGGCCGTGGGCAAGATACCTGTGGATGTCAATGGCCTGGGAGTGGACTACCTGAGTATTGCGGGGCATAAACTCTATGCACCGAAAGGAATAGGCGCCCTGTATCGCAGAACAGGTGGACCTCTCGGCCGTATCATGTTCGGCGCGGGTCAGGAGCAGGGCCTTCGGCCGGGTACTGAGCCGGTTCCCCTGGCCGTCGGACTGGGAGCCGCCTGTAATTTTGTGGCCCGGGATATTGAGGCCGAAGCAGAAAGACAGATGGGTCTCCGGGAAAGGCTATATGCAGAACTATTAAGACTGAGGTATTCCATAATCAGGCATGGCGACCCTGAGCATACAATTCCCAACACCCTTAGCGTCAGTTTTGTCGGCAGGAATGGAGCGGAGATACTGAATCGCGCTCCTGAAGTCATGGCCTCCACCGGCGCGGCCTGCCACGACAGGACAATTAAGGTCTCTCACGTGCTTGCCGCTATGGGGATCTCACCCGAAGTAGCCCTGGGGACCGTTCGTTTTTCACTGGGTCGGGGCACTACCCAATCTGACGTAGAAACAGCCGCCCGGATTATAGGCAGGGTATTCGACAGTATGTAAGCGTTTACAGGGCACCGCATATGCTTTTCTGCCTGGTACTTGAAGTAGAGTAAGTACGTCTGCGTACCTTCCGCTTCGCATCTGCAGCACCCTGTAAACGCTTACGAAAGGATAAAAAATGAAATTTGTTGACTTAGCCAGACAGTATCAAAGATACAGATATGAAATAGACTCGGCCATTCAGGAGACAATCGAAAAGAGCCAGTTTATACTGGGCAAGCCGGTAGAGGACCTGGAGACCGCTCTTGCAGCTTATGTAGGTGTAAGACATGCGGTGGGGGTCGGCTCAGGTACGGACGGGTTGCTCCTAGCCCTTATGGCCATGGATTTAAGGCCTGAAGAAGAGGTCGTCACGACCCCCTTTACATTTATAGCGACTGCGGAAGTTATGTCCCTTCTGGGGGCAAAGCCATTGTTCGTGGATATAGAGCCTGAGAGCTTTAATCTTGATACGGGCGTGATACGGGACGCAGTGGTTAAAAGACAGAAGGCCGGGGCCAGGGTGCGGGGCATCCTGCCCGTGAGCCTTTATGGCCAGTGCCCTGATATGGACGAAATCAATGAAATCGCGTCGGAGTTCGGCCTGTTTGTTGTTGAGGATGCATGCCAGTCCTTCGGGGCGGAATATAAAAACCGTCTGTCTTGTGGTCTCAACGCCATGGGTGTCACTTCTTTTTTCCCTTCAAAGCCCCTTGGGGCATATGGGGACGGTGGCATGGTCTTCACTGATGACGATGTAACGGCGGATATGATAAAGTGCCTCAGGGTTCATGGCCAGAGGGCCAGATACCGGCATGAAGAAACAGGTCTTAATGCCAGGCTGGACAGCATCCAGGCCGCAATAGTCATGGCCAAATTCGCCCACTTCGGTGAAGAAATTAAGGCCCGCCAGGAGGTTGCTGACCGTTATTCAGAGCTGATTAACCAAGAAATACCGGGAATAAAGACCCCTGTAGTAATGCCTGACAGGACATGTGTATATGCTCAATATACCGTAAGAATCCCGCATGGATTGAGGGAGAAGGTGACCACCTGTCTAGAACAGAAAGGAATTCCCTTTGCAATTCATTATCCAATACCCATCCACCTTCAGCCTGCCTTTAAAGGCCTTGGACTTGGGCCTGGTTCCTTTCCCCATGCAGAAAAGGCCGCAGAGGAAGTGCTCTCCCTTCCCATGCATGCCTTCATTACACCGGAGGAGCAGGAGATCGTCGTAGGCGGTCTTTTAGAGGGCATCGGTTCAAAGACTTGATTCTGCTTGGGGAAACACTGATCGAGCCCGAATCGCCTAAAGTCATGGTATGTGCCTTCAATAATGATTGTTCATATTCATTCGATGCACTTTTCCGGTTATCCAGATTAGATTTTTGCATTTTATTCTATGCAATTTGTGCCAAAGAAGATGGGTTTTGCACTTTTACGCTCAGTTGATACCGGATGGAGGAAAGAGGAAAATTGAAATATCACCGGAAATGGAGTATTTTCCGCACTTATAAAAATATTATTAGGAGAACCAATTCATGCCAAAGGGACCTGAAGCTTATATTGACAAATCCAGACAATTAAAAGATGAGGATGCCTTCTGCTTTTCCTGTACGCCTGACAAGAGATGTTTTACAAACTGCTGTTATGATTTAAACCTTATTCTCATGCCTTATGACATATTCAGGCTCAAGAATCATCTGGGCATGAAGTCCTCGGATTTTTTAAAACGTTATACAAGCATTTACATCGGACCGAATTCAGGGTTTCCGGTGGTATCGCTCAACATGGAAGGCCCTTATTTAAAATGTCCTTTTCTGGAAGAGGGGAAGGGATGTATGGTTTACCAAGACAGGCCTGGTGCATGCCGCACTTATCCCCTTGCCAGAATGGCCTGCCGAAGCCGGGAAAGAGAGGGAGTGGAGGAATTCTATTATGTTGTCAGGGAGCCTGATTGTGAGGGATTCCAAGACGGAAAGGAATGGACCGTCAGGAATTGGAAGGAAAATGAAGGCATCGAGCCATACAATGAAATGAATGATATCTTTGGGGAGATACTTCAGGCCAAGACGGTGTTAGGGATAGATTATCTGAACGCGGATCAGATCAATACCTTTCACATGGGATGCTATGATATTGACAGTTTCCGCAGACATTTTCTGGAGGGGCCTAACCTTGATCGCTACATGGAAGCTGAAGAAGTAATAGAGTCTATCTCCAATGACGAGGAGTCTCTGCTCAAATACGGCATGCGCTGGGTTAATAAAAAGCTTTTCCAGTGCGGTTGCATGGCTACCGGCTCCGGCTGCGGTCGCTGAGCCGGCCGGTGAAATTTATATTGTGCACTTATTAATATTCGCCATCGTTTCAGGCCTAATCAGCTGGAAATCGTTTCACTCCATAGATGCGCAGGGTATACCGCAATGCCCTTCGGAGTACGATAATCAGCCGAATCTATATCTTAAAGATTGATTTTCATACAATTCTATAGGACCATCCTCTGAAACCTTTATTACTTTTCCCAGGCTTGAGGCAGCGATCGCCGCTGTTGTGCGGCCGCCGCCTACCGCTTTCCCTTTAGTAATTCTTGAGGTATCCGTAATCACCCCGGTGTCGACCAACTGACCTCTGTAGTTGACAATCGTGAGCCCGTCAGCAGACAACATTCTAATTAAATCACCCCTGCTCTTAAGCGAGCTGATAGATGTATCTCTTGCCTTTTTAATCAACTCCTCGCTTAGCAAGTGATTTCCAGCCACCGAACCTTTTCTGAAATCCTCCAGTTCCTTTTTGGATGCACCGGTTATAAGAATAAGAGTTCCGTGGCGTGTTTTTGACAGCGAATAAACAGTCCATAATAACTCATTAATTACCTTTTCCCCTAATGCATCATGAAAGAAGAAATGAAAGATATCAGGATCAAAAATATTCCATACCCCCTTTCTCCATACTATGATTTTTTTTCTGGGGAGGATGACTTCAATTTCTGACGAATTGTTCAGGATAGCTGCAAAGGCATTTTCACCCGAGATCTCGAGAAGTCTGTATAGATTGGCATGACCAAGTCTGTCCACAGCATCATCAAAGGAATGTCTGGAACGAATCGTGGCCACAGCCTTCATTTGTATACCGGTGGCAAAAAAGTTGTGGTTTCCATCTACAAATCTGTAGGTGAGGGGGCTCCCGAAAAAGTCATTGTCTATTTTGACAGGTGTGAGGTCTATCCAGTAACATCCCATGCTCGTTATCTTGTCACGAACTGTCTCCTGTTTGGTCCGAAACACAAGGAAGCCGGTTGTGGCCGGCGAACCCTCGTATCTTTCATAAGACAGTCTTTTCAAAACCTGTATCAAACTCTGGACAGATGCAAAGCCACCCGACCTTTTCCCCCTCAGGAAACGAGCAAGAGTTATGTCCATGACCGATGAGGATATCGCTGTACGAAGGTGCGCCTTATAACCCGTGGTGGATTCAAACCTGTTGAAAAGCACGGCGAATGCCTTAGCTGTCTGGTTAAGAAGCTCCGCCTCAAAGGGAGTAAGTTTGATACCCTTTTGTGCAACTCTGATCCTCTTTTTTTCACTTCCTACATGAATGGGCTTTGATACATAATCCCGTGAAGAAAAATCATTATCAGCCGGGACGAGATCTGCCCGTCTTCCCCCGAGCAGGCTTTGCACGGCAGGTTTAAGAACTTCAAAAGCAGCTTCAGGCATCTTTGACTATTCCTCTTAAGCCTTATTCATCATAATTACCCCCAAAGACCGGACAGGGCAATAAGCTGCAGATCCCTCTTGAGAGGCAATGCGCTTTGCCTGGACTCGGCACTGATCTGTACAACGGCAGCCCGGAGACAGTTACGCGAGCCGTTGGAGAAAAGGCGTGTGCGATATGCGTCTGAATGGTAAACGTGATATAATATCAAAATAGAAGGTTCGATGGAAGAAAGTTATATATCCTTATTCTTTCAGCCGTTAACACTTTTGGTGCAGCCGGGGACTAAGTTTGAGACCACCACTTGCCATACCTCTTGCTTCTGATGGATCCGACAGGCGTTTTTTCAAGATCCTGTGGAAGGGCAGGCCCGCTGTCGCAATAGAACCTTCACCTGAGGATATAGATATCTCTGAAACTCACAGTTATGTTGCTATCGGGAATCACCTGGCCGGAGTGGGAATCCCGGTTCCCAAAATATATGATTTCGACAAGGATACCGGGATTATTGTGGCGGAGTATCTTGGGGACAGGCATTTGCAGACAGAAATTCTGGCCCTGATCTCCCGAAATAAATGGTCACAGGTCAAAAGGCTTTACCGGCAGGCTTTATCTTTACTGACAAGGATGCAGGTACAGGGCCGCGTGGGATTCAACCGCGCATGGTGCTGTGACTCAGAGTATTATGACAGTGAACTGGCCAGGGAACATGAGGCCTTTTATTTTTTGCGATCCTTTATCGAGGAGTTCATGGGGTGCGACAAAATACCAGGGCTTGAAAATGAGCTTACAAGGCTGGCTTTACAGGTAGATTTAATTGAGAATAAAGGATATTTTCTGCACCGGGATTTTCAGTCCCGCAATATCCTTATCCAAAACGGGACCTTAAGGGTAATCGATTTCCAGGGTGGCCGCCTGGGCCCCCTGGGCTATGATGTTGCCGCCCTGCTCCTGGATCCTTATGTTGCACTGCCGAAGAATATCTGGTGCCGGCTTTTACAGTTCTATATGGATGAGCTTGACATCCTGAATATTGCCCTGGATAAGTCATTATTTGAAAGAGAGTTTTATCTGCTTGCCCTTCTTCGTACTATGCAGGCACTGGGTGCATATTCACACCTATATCTTAAAAAGGGCAAGGTGTTTTTCATGCCCTATATTTCTCCGGCCCTTTCAAATTTAAAGGCTTTGCTTGACCATCAGGACTTTAAAAACTTGGACAATCTGAAGTTGCTGATGCCCCATCTTTCTGAAAGACTCAAAGCTCGCCGCAGAGGCGAAATTCAATTTGAGTTGGGGGACTCTTTATAAAATCAAAAATGAAAAAGGCAAGTACTGCTAAAATCTCTATCTCTGTTCTTGTAATTGTTGGATTCATTGTGTTTCTCGCCCCATATTTCCTGAAATTGGAACAGGTCCGCTCCTGGATGACGAATAAGATAACCCGGCAACTGGAAGATACTAACAGTACTGTTAATATCAAGGCCATCTGCTGGCAGTGGCTGCCCCTTCCATGCATAGCAGTCAGTAACGCCTTGGTCTCCAATAACCAAATAGAAATAAAGGTCCCGAAGTCCATGCTTTTCCCGGACTGGCCGGACCTTTTTCGTGGAAGGCCCCGAATAAACCGAGTGGTTCTTAACAACCCCAATCTGTATCTCAAGTCACTAGCTCTGTCTGCTGACAAAGGGCCATGGTCGCCGCCTCCTTTTTCAGGCTCACTCATTATAAAAAATGGCAGCTTGGCCTTAGATATGGAAAGCGTTCTACCGGGACCGTTCCAGGACACCAATGACCTCAACTTTTCAAATGTCATGGCCAAGATAGATATGAGACCTGACAGGGTTGATGCAGCTTTTACATGCACACCCCCACTTGCTTACGCCAAAAATTTGGCGGCCAAAGGCCATTTCATACCGTCAAAAGGCTCCTATGATTTATGGATAAACAGTCAAGAATTTAAGCCCCACAAAATCCTTTTTGCTTCCATGAACAAGGGCACGGTTAAACTGTTAGATTCAGATGTAAACCTGGCGGCCGCCATAAGTGGAACCGGTCTTGACCATATAGAGGCCTCAGTAAAGGGCGATTTCCCTTATCTGAAAATCGAGTCACATGGCAAAGAAATTCGGTTTTTGTCCGATTATATAGGCCTGGGTTTTAAAAAACAGGGCCAGGAATTTAAGGTTTTGGTAAATGCCTTAGAGCTTAAGGATCCGGAGCTGACCCTGTCAGGAGTAATAGAAAGAAGTCCAGGCCCTTCTGCTGATGGGCCTGTTTGGCATATCGATCTCAAGGCAAGGGAGGTAAATCTTTCAGAAGTTAGAGAAAGAGTTCTTGCCCTGTTCGGAAGACAGAAGGTGTCCGACCTGGTGTGCAATATAGTCATGGGAGGAAAGGCGAGAGAGGCGACGTATTCTTTTGAGGGGACTGTGCCGAGCTTTCGGGAACTGAGGTCCATGACTATTACAGCAGACGTGGATGAAGCGTCGGTGCACGTTCCCGTTGCGGATTTGGATCTCGAAGAGACACGAGGCCGGATTGAGATCCGAAACGGGATACTGACCGGGCGGAATCTTTCAGCCAGACTGGGCGATTCTATGGGTACAAACGGCTCTATTACATTGGGACTGGTTGGTGAAGACAAGGTCTTCAGATTGGATATGGGATTGGATGCAGACCTTTCAAAACTTCCGGTTATTTTACACAGGTTTGTCAATCACCCTGGGTTCAGGAATGAGCTGGCAATGTTCAGCAATGTACAGGGTAAGACCTCCGGTCATCTTATCCTGGGCGACAGATTAAAAGATATTTCAGCGCGAGTTGCCATTTCAAATATTGACGGAACGGTAAACTACGAGCGGATTAAATGGCCCATCAAAATCACTAAGGGTCAACTTCAGGTCTTCCCGGACAACGTGGAATGGAGCAATATTCAGGGTACAGTCGGTCCTCATTCCGTCCATGAAACCGAGGGGTCAGTCAGATGGAAAGATGAGATTTTTCTTGACATCAGAAGGCTTAATGCCTCTCTGGACTCAGGCCCGCTTTTTGCGGAGTTGAAGCGCTACAAGGTGCTGCAGGACCTTCTCTCCAAGATACTCATTTCAATCGATGGTCCTTTGGAAGCAACGGACGCAAGGCTCAAAGGACCTTTGAAAAAACCGCTTAAATGGGAATACGGCACAACGGTCAATACCAGAGGCATTGAGTTCCACAGCCCCCTTCTTCCCGGGCCCTCCCATGCTGAAGATGTCTCTATACGGACTGATCAGGGAAATGTTCAAATATCCAGTTGCAAGATGAGCCTTGCAGACCAACAGATAGACTTAAACGGGGATCTCAAGCACAGACATTGGCAAAACTGGCAGGGCTCGCTTGATTTTAGCGGTACGGCAGGAAAAGGTATAGCCCAATGGTTAAAGGCAAAAGATTGGATACCCGATCCGTATTTCCCCGGCACACCCTGTTGCCTGAATCATTTAAAGGTTGCATGGGACCCTGAAAAGACCCATGTAAAGGGAGAGATCATTCCAGATCTGGAAAGCAAAAATGATATAAAGATAAAACTGGATATCCATGCCGGTCTAAAGGGACTTTCTATAAAAGATCTTACCGTCACCACACCAGTGGAAAAAGCAACCCTTTCCGTCAATTTGCTGCAGGCCCCCAGAGAAAGTTTACAGCTAAAGTGGGAGGGATGCCTGAAAGGTGAAACGCTGGACAAGATCCTGGAAAAGAACAAAATATTTTCAGGTCATATAAAGGGTTTATTAAGCTTCAGTTGTTATCTGGAAGATCCGAGTTCCGCCAGACTTAAGGGCTCTCTAGAGGCATCTGGACTAAACTGGTTCTGGGGTGTTCCGGACCCGATAACTGTCAATTATGCCAACCTTTTAGGCCACGATTCATGGACAGACATAGAGAAGCTATCTTTGGAAATAAATGATGAAACAGTAATATTTAAAGGAAGGGCCTCATTATCAAAGCATAATATTGATTTGGACCTAGATCTGAAATCCGGGTCTCTTTCATTTAAGAATCTATCCAGTTTCATTGATCCATATAAAGAAAAATATCCTTTCAACGACCCTGCGTATATTCACAAAGCACCAAATTCTTTCCTTTCTATTACAGGCAAAATCAACTTCGATTTGGATAGGTTTAAATTTACAAAAAGTAAAGAGCCAGCCTTTCCGGATAAAGACCAAAAAGTTATTGATTATGTCTGGCAACCCCTGATAGGCCAAGTGAAACTCTTGCCTCAGGGGAAAATAGCTGGTTCTGTATCCTCCGGAACAATCTGCGGCCTCAATACCACCGGTACCTGGCGTTCAGGACTCGGCCATGAACTGGCCAAATTGGCCATTTCTACTAATCACGAAAAAGAGGTACTTTTCCAAGATCTGCTTTCATGCCTCGGCTATGACCAAGATATATTAGAGGGTTCTTTTGTCTTTAATGCAGATATTGAAGGGACACCCGGCAACTGGCAGCGGGGCACGGTTGAACTTAGATCTTCCGATGGCACCATAAGACGAATGACAATGCTTTCTAAAATATTCAGCGTTCTTAACGTCATAGACCTTTTTTCCCAAAATGGGCTTCCGGATCTTTTTACCAAAGGCTTTCCTTTTTCCTTAATGGATATTAAAGGCTATATAAAGGACAACAAGCTTATTATTGATTATGCTATAATCAAAGGGAAAGGCTTAAACCTCTTCGGCAGTGGGACAATTGATCTGGACCACATGGATGCGGATATGACTGTATTGGTGGCCCCGTTAAAGACCATAGACGTCATTATCTCAAAGGTGCCTCTGCTGGGGAAGGTCATAGGAGGGAAGGATGCTGCTGTTGTAGCGTTTCCGGTAAAAATCAAAGGGAAAATAAAAGACCCTGAGGTCACCGCGCTTTCACCTGATGCAGTAGGCGGAGCCATGGTAGACTTGGTTAAAAATACGCTAATGCTGCCTTTTCAGATTTTGAGCCCAATTTTCCCATAAAAATTCAAGGAAGCCACTTGCAGGAAGAGACGCGTTATATTCATGTCTATACCGGCAACGGAAAGGGAAAGACTACCGCCGCTCTTGGATTGATCCTCAGAGCGGTTGGAGCTGGTTGGCAGGTATTGTTCTGCCAGTTTCTGAAATTTGGTGAATTCAGTGAAATAAAGGCCCTTAAAAAATTTGGTGAACAAGTCACTGTTCGTCAGTACGGCTCAGGCAGATTCATTAAGGGAAGGCCCTCTGAAAAAGAAATAGGAGTGGCAATGGCCGGCCTTGATGAAATAATGCAGGTTATGGAAGAAGGGAAATATGATCTGATCGTACTTGATGAAATAAACACGGCCGTTCATTTCGGGGTCATTCCCTTAAAAGACATAAGGAACCTTTTGGAAAGACGGCCTAAGAATGTAGAACTCATACTTACCGGCAGATGGGCGCACGAAGAAATAATAGAGCAAGCCGATCTGGTGACGGAAGTGCGAAGGATCAAGCATTACTTCGGCAAGGGAGTGCCTGCAAGGGAAGGAATAGAAAAATGAGGAGCTGATAAAAATGGATAATGTTATTTTTGATAATAATCAATCAAGTCATATGAGCTTTAATGATACAGCCTTTTATTTGTAGGATTTTATAAATATGAAGACAAAGTTCATTTTTATCACCGGGGGTGTCCTTTCATCTCTGGGGAAGGGGCTGGCTGCCGCTTCCATAGGTGCATTGCTCGAAGCCAGGGGGCTTCGGGTTACCATCCAGAAGCTTGATCCATACATAAACGTGGATCCCGGTACCATGAACCCTTTCCAGCACGGTGAGGTTTACGTAACAGAGGACGGCGCTGAAACAGACCTGGATCTTGGACATTACGAGCGATATACCCATGCCAAGCTGGGCCAGAGACATAATTACACTTCAGGGCGTATTTATTATAGCGTTATCACTAAGGAGAGAAGGGGAGATTACCTCGGGGGTACGGTTCAGGTCATCCCTCACATAACCGATGAGATCAAACAGGCAATTCTTCAGTTAAACAGTGAAGCAGATATAGCCATTATAGAAATAGGGGGTACAGTAGGAGATATTGAAGGTCTACCGTTTTTAGAAGCTATCAGACAGTTAAGGAGCGACCTGGGTACTGAAAATACCCTTTATATCCATTTGACATATGTGCCCTATATACAGGCAGCAGGTGAACTAAAGACAAAGCCGACACAACATAGTGTCAAAGAACTTCTATCCATAGGAATTCAGCCGGACATCCTGCTTTGCCGCACCCAGATTAGCCTTTCGCAAGATATCAAGTCAAAGATTTCACTGTTTTGTAATGTAGAAGAAGATCGGGTTATTGCAGCCAAAGACGTAAAATGTATCTATGAAGTCCCGCTACGATTTCACGAACAAGGGCTGGACGAACGCATTATCGAATCCCTTAACATGTGGACAAGGGCGCCGGTGCTTACCGAGTGGGAAGATCTTATTGACAGGATTCAGAAACCACAACACAAAGTGCGGATTGCCATGGTAGGCAAGTATGTTAACCTCAAGGAGTCCTACAAAAGCTTAAATGAGGCCCTTTCCCACGGCGGTGTTGCAAACAGCTCCGAAATCGAAATAGACTTTGTTAACTCGGAGGAAATACAGGGCGGACAGCTGCAGGACCTGCTTTCAGATGCCGATGGTATTTTAGTACCGGGGGGATTCGGTTCAAGGGGGATATCTGGAAAACTTGAAGCCGTTACTTATGCCAGAGAAAACAAGGTGCCTTTTTTGGGTATCTGTCTGGGAATGCAGCTGGCGGTTGTTGAATTTGCCAGAAATGTAGCCGGTCTGCCCCTGGCTGACAGTACCGAGTTTGAATCGAGTACACCTGATCCGGTAATCTATCTAATGACGGAGTGGTATGACTACCGTACCGATAAAATACAAAAAAGAGATGAAGACACTGATATGGGAGGCACTATGCGCCTTGGTGCATATCCGTGCCGTTTGACCAAGGGTAGCAAGGCCCATGCTGCATATGGAGTCACCAATATCTCCGAAAGGCATCGTCACAGGTACGAATTCAATAATTCCTATCGCAAGGTCCTTGAGGACGCTGGAATCAGTTTTACCGGTCTGAGTCCAAATGGTGAACTGGTGGAAATAATCGAGATTTCTCAACATCCATGGTTTCTTGCCTGCCAGTTCCATCCCGAGTTCAAATCAAGGCCTCTTGATCCCCACCCCCTGTTTGTAGCATTTATACATGCCGCACTTTCAAAAAGGCTCAAGGCATGAAGCAATGAATACAAGAGATATCCAAGTAACAAACGTGCATATAGGCGGCCTCACTGTCGGTATCAATCAGTCCCCTTTACTCATTTCAGGACCCTGCGTGCTGGAAGACATTGAAACCGCTCTTTTCATCGGAACGGCCATGGCCCGGGCTGCCAAGGATTGCGGTTTTTCCTATCTATTTAAGGCTTCCTTTGATAAGGCAAACCGGACATCCATAAGCTCTTACAGGGGACCGGGCCTGGATAAAGGCATTGAGATGCTTTCCGTCATCAAAAAGGAACTGAATGTGCCTGTGATCTCAGATGTGCACACTCCTGACCAGGCGGATGCGGTTGCAACGGTCCTTGACTGCATACAGATACCGGCCTTTCTATGCAGACAAACTGATATTTTAAAGGCAGCAGCCCGAACAGGTCTTCCAATCAACATAAAAAAGGGACAATTCATGGCCCCTTGGGAAATGAGACATGCAGTTGCCAAGATAAAAGAGAGTGGAAATGACCAGATAATCCTTACTGAAAGGGGCACCTGTTTTGGCTATAACAACTTGGTGGTTGACATGCGTAGCCTGTCAATAATGAAGGAATTTGGGGTTCCTGTGGTGTTTGACGCTACACACAGTGTCCAACTCCCGGGCGGTGGGGATGGATGCTCGTCAGGCCAGAGAGAATTCGTGCCCACCCTTGCAAGGGCTGCGATGGCAGCAGGAGTGGACGGGATCTTTCTGGAAGTCCATCCAAATCCGGACGAGGCGCTTTGCGACGGTCCCAATAGTCTTTCCCTTGAAGCTGCCGCAGATCTGCTGAAGGTCCTTTCCAGAATCAGACAGGCGGTAGACTAAATTATGAATGTTGAGTGCTGAACGTTGAATTAAGGTATATGCCTTTTAAATCTTCTTTCACAACTCACAATTCAGCATTCAAAATCCAACATTGCATTTTTAGATGGCGCATATAGATAAAGAACTGCTCATGACAAAGGCCCGCAACATCCGACTTGTTGCTCTGGATGTTGACGGAGTGCTGACCGACGGAAGTATCGTATATACCTCTCAAGGGGAACAGGTGCAGAGTTTTCATGTGCATGACGGGCTTGGCCTTAAGCTGCTTGGTCTGGCTGAAATCCGTGTAGCTATTATAAGCTCCCGCTCTTCTCGTGCCCTTACTATAAGGGCCGAGGAGTTAGGCATAAAGATGATATATCAGGGGACGCCTGACAAAATGGAAGTATATGAGGAGATAAAGGAAAAGCTGGGGATAACAGATAAAGAATTTGCTTATATAGGAGATGACTGGGTGGATTTACCCCTTCTTCGAAGAGCAGGTCTTGCCATAGTAGTTGCCAACGCTACACAGTCCATGAAAGACCATGCTGACTATGTTACACAAAAACCAGGGGGAAAGGGCGCGGTCAGAGAGGCCTGCGAACTTATCCTTAAAAGCCAAAACAGGAGGAGTGAATTCCTGAATTTTTACCTTAATAACTGATTTAGTGTTCGCTTATTACCCGGAACAGAAATCCTGCTTGCCATGAATCTCCTATCTAAGCATCCTGTAAAATCGACGGCCGACACATGAAACTTGAACAAAAATATCTATTCTGGATACTTGCCGCCCTCCTTTTTTTAATAGCTTTATGGAGTCCGTGGCAACAAAGCCGGATTACAAATGATCTCTGGACCACAGATTTCAGAAAAATGAAGTCTGATTTTACCTTTGAAGGTGTTCGTTATACAAGAAATATAGGTGAAGACACCCAGTGGGTCCTAAGGGCAAAATCAGCCCGACTCTATGAAGACAAAAATATCATGGATATTGAAACCATAAGAATAAAGTTTTTCCCCACTGGAGGAGGTCATGTTATTGTTACTGCTGATTCGGGTGTATACAGAATTGATGATGATGAAATGTCACTAAACGGCAATGTAAAAATACACTCTGAAGGTGGCGCTACACTCTTTTCAGAAACTATGTATTTCAGCCAGAAAAAGAGACTTTTCTGGACCGAAGACAGGGTGTTTATCAAGGGAGACGGTCTGGAAATGAAGGGCGAAGGGCTTGAGTATGATCTTCAAAATGGTAAATTTACAGTAAGGAGGCAGACAACCATCCTGCCGGAAACCGGCAAGCTGGAACTTTAAGTGAAAGGCAATTCCAGACCTTTAGACGCCTGAGAGGAATTAATAATGAAGTGTCAAAATTTTTTTATATACTTACAGATGTGCCGAGTCGGAAACATAGCTCTGATTATCTGGTTTTGCATCCTTATTTTTATACATTTCTACTGTTCGATGGCTAAGGCCCAGATAGGAACTACGGAAACCATGCCCACCCCTGTGGAAGACGAGGGTAAACTCCCAATCCATATAGAGAGTGATGTGATGGAGGCTATTGATAAATCAGGTGTAGTGGTATTCACAGGGAATGTAAAAACCACTAGAGGAAAACTTGTAATACACTCGGACAAACTTGAGGTCTTTTATGAAAAGAGAGAGCAAGGGGCAGAGACGAAAAGGACAGTTGAAAAGACAGTGGCCACAGGTCATGTGCGTATAATCCACGGTGAGCGTGTTGGTACCGGAGAACAGGCTGTATACGATAAATCAGCCGAAAAGATAACTATTACAGGTAAGGCCCAGGTTATGGAAGGCCCCAGCCGGGTAAGTGGAAAACGGATAATCTTTTTTATTAATGAAGATCGAAGTATAGTTGAAGGAAGCAGCGGGGCAAAGGTTGAGGCGATTATCTATCCGGCGGAGTAAAAAACATGAAAAGAAATCCCCAATTATTACCGTTAAAGAATATATGAGTGAACTGAAGGCAAAAAGACTGGTAAAACGTTTTGGTGAACGGACAGCGGTCAATGACATAAGCCTTGAGTTGACAGACCATAGTATAGTAGGATTGTTGGGCCCGAACGGTGCCGGAAAGACTACTATATTTTACATGATTGCCGGTCTCATTAGACCTGATGCCGGAAAGGTTTTGTTTGACGGCGAGGATGTAACCAATTTGCCGATGCACGAGAGGGCCCGTAAGGGTATAACCTATTTACCTCAGGAGCCCTCGGTATTCAGAAAGCTGTCGGTTGCTGATAACATACGCCTTGTGATGGAAACAATGGGTCTGTCCCGCCGGGAAATAGAAAGCAAGGCCCCTAAGCTCTTAGACAACATGGGACTTTCCGTTCTCGCTGATCAACAAGCACAGTCGCTTTCAGGAGGAGAGCGAAGACGGGTGGAGGTTATGCGGGCCCTTGCCACAGATCCCTCATTTATTCTTCTTGACGAACCCTTTGCGGGTGTTGATCCGCTGGCTGTCTCCGATTTGCAGGAGATAATACAGGACCTGAAGGCCAAGGGAATAGGAGTTTTCATTTCAGATCACAACGTTCGCGAAACCTTGACTGTATGTGATCGGGCCTATATTGTTAATTTGGGAGTTATTAACGAGGAAGGTACTCCCGAACACATCGTTTCAAGCAACATTGCACGGAAAATATATTTAGGGGAAAATTTTACATTATAAGCTATTTGCAGCTTATCTAATTTTTGTTGATACATTCAGATGATAGAGCTTCGTCAACAACTTAAACTGGCACAGCAACTGGTGATGACGCCCCAGCTGCAGCAAGCTATTAAACTGCTTCAACTCTCCCAAGTTGAACTAGTTGAAACGATTGACCAGGAATTAGAAATTAATCCTGTTCTGGAGGAAGCTGAATCAGAAGATATCTCATCGTCAAAAGATACTAGCAGTAACATCGATCTACAAGAAAATGAAATTATCTCACACGAGACTCAAATTCCCACTCTGGCTTCCTCTGAACTTGAGAAAATACCGTGGGAAGACAAGGCAATTCAGGATATAAACTGGAAGGATTTCTGGGACGACGATAACAGGACCTCACTTCCTTCACATTCCTTTGAAAAAAAAGAGACCCCAAATTATGAAAACTTATTTGCTCGTACTGAAGGACTGGAAGAACATCTGTTGTGGCAACTTCAGATGTCACATTTCAACGACATAGAGCGTAAAAATGCCTGCCTTATTATCGGCAATCTTGATCGAAATGGTTATCTCAAGACTACTGTTGAAGAAATAGCTGAAGAAGTCGGATGTACTCCGGAAAATGTAGAGGATGTATTAAAAAGAGTCCAGACCTTCGATCCAGTTGGTGTGGCAGCCAGGGACCTCAAGGAATGCCTGTTGATCCAGATGGAACACTTGGGCATCAATGACCCATTGCTCTTAACCCTCGTAAGGGAGCACCTTAACCATATTGAGCGACACAATTATCAGGCTATGGCTAAAGCCACCAATCAGTCATTGGAGGAAATAGCCCGGGCAATTGAAATAATAACCGGCCTGGAACCTTGTCCTGGACGACCATTTAGCAACGAAGATATCCGATATATTGTTCCTGATATTTATGTCTATAAAGTAGACGATGAGTATGTAGTTGCTTTGAATGACGAAGACATGCCGAGGTTGAGAATAAATTCCTTTTATCGCAATGCCATTAAAAATGGAATCGCTTCTTCCTCTGCCAAGGACTTCATACAGGACAAACTCAAGTCTGCGCTTTGGCTGATTCGCAGTATCCAGCAGCGGCAAAAGACTATCTACAAAGTCACTAAAAGCATTGTAGGTTTCCAGAGGGAATTCTTGGACAAAGGAATAGCCTATCTAAAGCCTTTAATACTCAAAACCGTGGCGGATGACATAGAAATGCACGAATCCACCATAAGCAGAGTAACAACAAATAAATATGTCCATACACCGCAAGGTACTTTTGAACTCAAGTTCTTTTTCAGCGCGAGTCTAGGCAGGGATGACGGCTCTGATATAGCATCCTATATTGTAAAAGAACAAATTCGTCAGATAATCCAGGCAGAGGTTCCAGCTAAACCATACAGTGATAAACAGATTGTGGAAATGTTAGCCAAGGAACATATACGCATTGCAAGACGAACTGTAGCAAAATACAGAGATCTGCTGGGTATTCTGCCTTCCAGTCGCCGCAAGCGCCCTGCAATAAATTGTAATTTAAAAAAAATTAGCAATTAGCTAAATCTCTATTTGGAGGAATAATATGCAAATCAATGTGACATTTAGACGTTTAGAACCTTCGGATACATTGCGCGAATATGCTGAAAACAGACTCCAAAAACTCAATAAATATACAGATGGTCCCATTGATGTAAATGTCGTTTTATCAGTTGAGAAATTCAGACATACAGCAGAGGTTACGATTTCTGGAGATGGCGTAAGGGCAGCAGCAAAGGAAGAACAGAATGAAATGCGGGCCGCTATAGACTTGGTATCAGACAAAATTTATAAGCAATTAAAGCGATATAAGGAAAAAATTCGCAGTAAGAGAGGGGGCGGCTCCGTTTCAGAGCCGGATCTTTCAGATGTGTTGCCGCCTCCTGAAACCGGAAAAGAGGATCTGGGTATAATTACTACAAAAAAAATGGATGCCAAACCTATGGCTGTTGAGGAAGCAGCTGCTCAGTTTCAGTCTCTGAATCAAAATTTTATGATGTTCACCAATGCTGAAACCAACGCAATAAACGTCCTTTACCGGCGTATGGACGGCGCTTTGGGTTTGGTCGAACCATAATAACCGTGAAGATACTGAATTTTCTTTGTAGCAGATGTATTATCCCTGATCTTAATACAAAATCCAAGGAAGAGGCACTGGCTAGACTGGCCAAAAGGGTGGCGGAAATAGAACCCGCCTTGAATCAGGATGCTGTATTATCTGTCCTCAAAGGGCGTGAACAATTGGGCAGTACGGGTATTGGTGGTGGAGTGGCGATTCCACATGGGAAACTCCCCGAGATGAGCCGTATGCTCATAGTAATCGGCCGGAGTCCATCCGGTATCCCCTTTGATGCAATGGATAATTCCCCGGTGCACATTATATTTCTGTTGCTTGCTCCTAACAACTTCGCCACCTCTTATCTCAAAATATTGGCAAAAGTTTCAAGGTTGTTAAAGATCAGGAAGCTACAAAAACGAATTATGGAGGCGCCGGACGCACATTCTATTCAAAAGGTAATTGAAGAAATAGATGACTAAGGCTAAAACCCTCAGAGCCTTACACAAAGAACGGAAAGTGAATGACAAATCTGTACAGATCCAGTCCCGGAAAGATGCGTCGGTAGTAACCCCTGAATCGGATAATCCGGTCAGACTGGTTCAAGCGGTAATAATAACCGGCATGTCCGGATCTGGTAAAAGCACTGCATTAAAAGCCTTTGAGGACATGGCCTACTACTGTGTGGACAATCTTCCGATAGCCCTTCTGCCAGAGTTTCTGTTCCTTAAAGAAAATGTCTCTACAATGCCGACCCGTGTGGCCCTTGTGATGGATGTGCGGGAAGAGAGCTTTCTCGATCAATATCAGTCTATCTTTACGCAAATTAAAGAAGAAGGATTCCATTTGGAAATTCTGTTTCTCGATGCAAAGGATGAAATTTTAGTACAGAGATTTAGCCAGACCCGCCGCCGGCATCCCTTGAAACCCAGGGGCAATATCCTTGAAGGAATACATGCTGAGAGGGAACATCTGATAGGGCTGAGGGAATGTGCCGACAAATTGTTTGATACCTCAGATTTCAATGTTCATCAGCTAAGGCTGGGTATTGTCAGACTTTACTCCCCTAGAAAACGTCTGGATCAACTCGTGATACATATACTGTCATTCGGCTTTAAGTACGGGGTTCCTGCCGATGCCAATCTGGTCCTGGACGTCAGATTCCTGCCGAATCCATTCTTCGAGTCGGAGTTGCGTTCATTAAATGGATGTGCCCATAAAGTCCGGAACTATATCTTGGAAAAGGAAGACACTATAGAATTTCTCAAATACGCCGAAGACCTTTTAAAATACCTTATCCCAAAATACAGAAATGAAGGTAAATCTTATCTTGTGATTGCCGTGGGATGCACAGGAGGTCGGCACAGAAGTGTTGCTATTGTAGAGCATCTAAAAGAAATATTTACAGGAGCTGATGAGGAGGTTATCGTCACACACAGAGACTTGGAACTGGAGGGATAAATACATGGTAGGCGTTGTCGTGACATCCCATGGCCGTCTTGCTGATGAGCTGTTATTAACGACGGTTTTTATCGTGGGTCAGGCTGAACAGATGATTGCCCTCTCTATAGATCCGTCAAAGCCGATAAATAAATTGCAGTCTGAAATCCTCACAGCTATTAAGGAAGTAGATACGGGCGATGGCGTGCTGATACTTACGGACATGTTCGGCGGGACTCCGGCCAACATGACCCTTGCCTTTTTAGAGGATAACAAAGTCGAGGTCATAACAGGGGTAAATCTTCCCATGTTGATTAAATTATGCCAGTGTAGAAATAAGAATCAGACCCTTCATGAATTGGCGGATGAAGTGGTAGATTACAGCAGAAAAAGTATTAACCAAGCTACGGCAATTCTGAAAAAGTAACCTGTGATCTTTATTATCATTTTGACCACTAGAACTGACGTTTAAATATCGAATAACAAAACCGGGAATTATTAATATAGAAGGAAATTGCTTTAAAATCTCGACGACTCTAAATTCCTTGTTTGATTATTCTACGGTTTGATACCGTGTTGACAGGAACACTGATCAAGACCCAACCAATATAATTAATCCTGAATATTAGCTGCCAGGAGGTGCAGATATGACTATTAAGGTCGGCATAAATGGTTTCGGACGTATTGGAAGAAGCATTTTCAGGGCTTCTAAACTATATAAAGAATTTGAAGATATCAGAATTGAGGCCATAAATGACCTGACAAACACCCATACACTGGCTCACATGTTAAAGTATGATTCTGTAATGAGGACATTCCCTCTCGACGTGAGGCAGGCAAATCAGGGAATAATTGTGGACGGCAAAGATATCCGGATAACAGCCATCGGGGAACCATCCCAGTTGCCTTGGCAGGAAATGGATGTGGAATATGTAATAGAAGCTACCGGGCGATTCAGTGATGCCGATCTTGCACGAGGGCATTTGGAGGCCGGCGCGCAAAAGGTCGTAATAACGGCCCCTGCGAAGCATGAAGATATCACGATTGTGATGGGTGTCAATGAAGACGACTACGATCCAGCCAGTCACCATATCGTATCTAATGCCTCCTGCACCACCAACTGCCTAGCCCCGGTGGCTAAAGTAATATTGGACAGATTTGGTATAGTCGCAGGGCTTATTAATACTGTACATGCCTATACAAACGATCAGAGACTGCTTGATTTCCCCCACTGTGATCTCAGACGGGCAAGGGCCGCTGCTGTTAATATGATCCCTACCAAGACAGGTGCCGCGGCAGCAGTAAGCAAGGTCATTCCTGAGCTTATAGGTAAATTTGACGGTTTGGCAGTCCGAGTCCCTACCCCTGACGTTTCTCTGGTAGATCTTGTGGCCCAGGTGGAGAAACACGCTACTGTATCTGAGATAAACGAGGCAATCAAGCTGGCTACCAACCGCTTTCTTGGATACATAGATGAACCCTTGGTCTCCACTGATTTCATAGGAGATCCCAGGTCCTCTATTGTGGATGGTGCATGTACCAAAGTTATTGGAGACAAGTTGATCAAGATCATGTCATGGTATGATAATGAATGGGGATACTCAAACAGGATATTGGATCTGATACTTCATATGAATGCTCACAAGGCCCTTTAGTGACGGAAATATAATGTAATCGTTAACGCGAGCCTTTTGCAAAATTCTGTTTTTTGCAAAAGGCTCGCGTATTTTGAGGGAATAAATAAGTACAAAAATGATATTATCGGAAGCCCTTCGCGCCAATCTGGAGGCCACAGCAGTCCAGGAAGCAGAATTTGACTCCCGCTACCAGATTCTCCAGGAGGCAGTCAAGGATTATCAGGGCATAATCAATGCCTTAGATAGTCTTCTTTTTGAGCTTCATCATCCATTTCGCAACTGGGAAATCGTAATAAGAGATCTGAGGTCATTTGCCCTCAAGAATCTTGCTATTTACAGCCGCTCCTCCCAAGGGCCTGAGGCCGTTAAATTACTTTTGGATACCTTTTCAAATGTCATCTCCGATGCCCCTAAAAAGGAGCAAAAGGCAGAAGCCGTAGAGGGGCTCTTGGCCTTTCTGGAAAAAATTATTCAAAAAGTAGATACTGAAAGGCTCTTGAGAATAATGCCCGCTGTTGAGCATACCTTGCACAGCCTTAAGGAATCCAATGAGCATGTGATCAAGGCTATCGCCCGCAGCTATCATCCTGTACCACGCCTTATACAAAATTTTTCTAAGCGCCTGGTGGATCGGAAGATTTCTACAGACTTGTGGGATGGAGCGGGAAGACTTCTTATAGAAGTTCAGAAAGCTACTGTTCTTTACTGGCTTGAGCAGGAAGACCCTGTTAATTGGTTGAACCGCTCTATTGAATGTGGGTCCATGGAGCTGGATTCTGAAGATCTGGAAGAGATCATAAGACTCATTGAACCGGTCTCTCACAAACATTTCATATCCTCTTTGAAAGATCTGGAAATCGAGAAGAAGGCGCCTCTTAAGGAAAAAGATGTTTTGGAGCTGGCCAAACGCCAGAGCTATCTGGATATAGTGAATCATTACAGAAAGATCGTCCAGGAGATGGGCCGGCTGTCATATCAAATCTCATCTGTGTCATCAAAAGAGCAGACCTCTCGGAAACAGAAGGCAGAATTAAGTCTTTTATTTCCATTCTATCTTATTGAAATAGAAGGTCTGGCCCCGATCCATGAAGAAATCCTTCGTCAGATCAACCGCAGATTTTTGTATCTTATACGCAATGCGGATCTGGAGCAGCTTCAAGAGATCCTTTCCAGAGGCTTTGAGCTTCTAAAGCAGCAAGTAGGCAATTTCCCAAGGACTGCCCTTCAATGCATAGAGGCCCTGGGTTCAGAAATCGTCCGCAGGGACAATACAAGGCTTATAGAGATCTTTTTCAATCAAGTCGTTCGGTTCGGCTTTCAACCGCCTGGAATTAAGGGCGTAGATGCCGAATGGCATGTATTAAGCAATCCTGCTCATCTGCAGAATATTCGCGTCTGGCTGAAATTTATAGAACAAAAGACCAATATCTCCGGCACGCTATTGTCAGCCCTTATTATAAACCTTAAGCTGGCAGGCACATGTATCCGGGATACAGACCTGTTTCAGAAAGACGTCAGCAGACTGCTTAACTGCGACATAAAACCGACTTACAATCTGGTCAAACAACTGGCTAAGATTTTACCGATTTACTTCAATGAGATAGGGGCGGAAGGTCTCCTTAGGGACGTTTCAACAGAGCTGGACGAGATAACTCATCGCAAGGATGTCCTTATACATTTTCTAAGAAAACAAAGCCACGTTGAGAGTAATAATCGCATTGTCGATTTTATTGAGGCGATTTTGTGCTTTTGGTTTAGCAGGCAAAAGGAAGAATTGGCCTCCTTTTTGCCCCCTGAGATCCTGGAACAGATTCCTGCCGGTGGCCCATACGTAGATCAAGTCAACAGGCTTATAAAGCATCTTGCGTATGTATTGGGTACAAAAGAATTTACCCGTAATATAGATAGTCTGCTGAATTTGAAAGAGGAACAGCTATCTCAAGTATTGAGTCAAATCTCTGACATCTCCACTCAAGAGAGAAGGCGTGTTGAACTTCTCGTGCGGATGTACCGGCTCGAAACTCATAAGTACAAGCTCGGTACCCATGAAATCCGTCATCATATTGAGGAGGCCAAAAATCAGGGTTTTGAGGGATTAGACAAGGTACTTGAGGTCCTGGATGTGGATAACGATCCGGAATATTGTCTTGAGGTAATCCTGGACCAGCTTGATGTCCTTAAGGGCATCATACTCAGCAAAGAACGATTTGAAATCCGGGAGGATATATACCACAAGCGGCATATAACAATGGACATTCCTTCAATGTATGGCCGCTACCATGAGCGAAAGTTTGATGCCCTCAGTCTCAGTTTCCGCTTGGAAAATCTGGCCAACATACATTTCGAACGCTTGATAGCCGAGATAGATTCAACTTTTATCTCAAGACCCATCTTTGTGCGGATTTTGAGATATCTACGTCTCTTCTGGAGAGCCGTACAGCTGGACGGAGTGTATTCCAGAAAGTTTGCCACCTATATCGCCCTGCTGGAAAAATCACTTGAGGTCCGGCGATTTGCTTTTTCCCAGTATCAGGACGTAGTAAGAGGGTTGTCTGATGGAGTTAAGGATATTATCCATGTCTATTACATAAGTCCCCATCAGGACAATATATCCCTTATTATTCGCCAGTTGAATAAAGACAATCTACTGCAAAAGTATCAAACTTCAATAAAAGAGAGTGAAAACGAGACCCAACTGATTCTTCAGATAACAGAGTGGTTCCTTAGAGATCTTATCTCCGGCACCTTTGGTCTTCAGTATTTGGACAACTTTATTGCCCGGGTATATCAGGTGCTTGGAGAGCAGAAAGAAAGACTGGATCATAAGGACCTTGATTTGATGTTAAGCTATGATCCCAATCAGATCTTATGTACTATACACAACCCGAATGAACGAACAAACAACCTTATACACCTCGGCAACAAAGGCTTTAACCTGGTGCTTCTGGCACAGGAGGGACTACCTGTTCCACCGGGAGTAATAGTTACCACCGAGGTCTTCAGGTGCTATCCGATTATCCGGAAACTGCCCAGTGTATACAGAGAATTCAAGTCACAGCTTCAGAAAGCAATTGGGGAGATAGAGTATCAAAGCGGGCGCAAGTTTGGAGATCCATCAAATCCATTGCTTTTATCGGTAAGGAGCGGAGCGGCCATCTCCATGCCTGGGATGATGTCAACAATTATTAATTTGGGCAGTAACCTCGAAATCATAGAGGGCTTGGCAACAACAACAGGAAACGCATGGTTTGCATGGGACAATTACCGAAGATTTATTCAATCATGGGCTATGGCCTTTAATCTGGACCGTGAGATATTCAACGAGCTCATTAGTAGTCACAAGCAACGATACGGCATAAAACAGAAAAGGGAATTTACCGGAGAGCAGATGAAAGAATTGGCCCTGGCCTATCAGCGAGCTATGCTGGATCACGGTTTAAAGCTGGAAAAGGACCCCTTTGAGCAACTTCTTGTAGCTATACGACTGATTTTTACATCCTGGCAGTCTGAAAAAGCAAAAAATTACAGAGAAATAATGGAAATATCCGATTATTGGGGAACGGCTGTGATAGTACAGGCCATGGCCTATGGAAATCTTGCTGAAACTTCTGGGAGCGGTGTTGCCTTCACGCCGGTCCATACTGACAATATAGATAATATCTGCCTATGGGGCGATTTTACTACCGGGAATCAGGGTGATGATATTGTAAGTGGTCTGGTTACAACATATCCGATTTCAATAAAGCAACAAAAGGCTATGGGTCTTGATTCTGAAATGACTTTAGAAAAAAATTTCCCTGAGATCTATAATTCTCTGTTATCTATGACAAAAGAACTCATCTACAAAAAAAGGTGGGATTCCCAAGAGATTGAGTTTACATTTGAAGGCATGGAGAGCAACAGGCTCTTCATACTCCAAAGCCGAAATACGACTACAAAGAGACGACATATCGTTCAGGTTTTCGTATACTCTGCAGAGTTGGCGGCCGATTACCTGGGCAAAGGCATTGGAGTCAGCGGAGGGGCCATGACGGGGAAGGCCGTATTCACCATATCTGAAATTAAATCCTTGCGCGAGAAAGAACCAGGAACTCTATTGATCCTGATCCGCTCAGATACCGTTCCGGACGATATCAAAGAAATTACGTCAGCTGACGGCCTTCTCACAGCAAAGGGAGGGCAGACATCTCATGCAGCTATTATTGCATTTCGCCTTGACAAAAATTGCATTGTGGGCTGCAAACAACTGCAGGTTTCTGAAAATCTGGGCTTTGCGCGATTAAACGGTCACATAATTCGTTCCGGTGACTTTTTGAGTATTGACGGCAGAAATGGCTCAATTTACAAGGGTAAGCATGCCACTCAGATAGAGGAAGAGATGTTTCTGGTTTGAAAATTTGGATTATCTCCAATTTAGTTGAAAGAAATTAGGAGGAGATACTGTAATGATCAAATACATAGACGAAATTCCATTGAAAGGCCAAAGGGTCCTGATGAGAACGGACTTCAACACCCCTCTGGACGATTCAGGCAATATCGCGGACGACAACCGTATTAAAGCAGCCCTGCCAAGCATTCGTTACGCCATTGAGGCCGGGGCGCGACTGATACTATGCTCGCATCTTGGCCGTCCAAAGGGACAGAGGATAGAAAAATGGAGTCTGAGACCTGTAGCTGCTAGTCTTGAAAAAATTATAAACCAAGAGGTGCCTTTGGCCCCTGACTGCATTGGAGATGAAGTGGAGAAACGAGTCAGCTCAATGTCAGATGGAGAAGTGCAGCTGCTTGAAAATTTAAGGTATTACCAAGGAGAAACACAAAACGAACCCGGATTTGTAAAGGCCCTGGCAAAATTAGCTGATGTATATATAAATGATGCCTTTGCGGTCTCCCACCGAGCCCATGCTTCAGTGACCGGAGTGCCAGGTATAGTGAAAAGGTGTGGAGCAGGCTTTCTTATAAAACAGGAACTCTTATATTTCAAAAAGGCCTTGGAAGAACCTGCCAGACCTTTGGTGGCAATTCTGGGCGGGGCCAAAATATCCGGCAAGCTGGAGGCCATTAACAATATAATGAACCGGGTGGATAAGCTGATAGTCGGCGGGGCCATGGCCAATACGTTTCTGACGGCACAGGGCATTGATATAGGAAAATCAATTACTGAGAAAGATCTGACAGATACTGCCAAGGCCTTAATTGATAAGGCAAGAAAAAGGGGCATTAAATTCTATCTTCCGGTTGACTGCATCATAGCAGAGGGTCTTGATACAAACGCTGTAACCAGGATCGTTCCGATTCAGGAAATTCCTGATGATCGGATGGCAGTGGATATAGGGCCTGCAACAGTAAACCTATTTAGTGAAGTTCTTTATAATGCCAAAACCATAGTATGGAATGGTCCCATGGGTGTTTTTGAGCTCAAGCCTTTCAGCCGGGGCACAGTGGCCCTGGCGCATGCGGTGGGCAGCAGTCAGGCACTCAGTATTGTAGGCGGAGGAGATACTGATCTGGCCATTCACCGGGCCGGTGAAGTGGAAAACATATCTTACATGTCCACAGGTGGGGGGGCATTCCTCTGCCTTTTGGAGGGGAAAAAACTGCCTGGCATAACGGCACTTGAGGGGTGTAGAAAAAAATGAACTCTTTAAAACGAATACCTGTTTTAGCTGCTAATTGGAAGATGTACAAAACCGTAGGCGAGACCCGTGAATTCCTTCATGTCTTTCTGCCCATGGTGGATAAATTGTCGGAAAGAGAAGTAATAATCGCACCCCCGTTTACTGCCCTTTCAGCAGCCAGTGAAATCCTTAAAGAAAGTGAACTTGTGACACTGGCGGCTCAGAACATGTACTTTGAGCAGAAAGGCGGATTTACTGGTGAAATATCATCGATTATGCTCAAAGAATTAGGAATTAAGTGGGTAATTCTGGGGCACTCGGAGCGCAGGCACATTTTTGGAGAAAAAAACAGCCTTATTGCCTTAAAGGTCAAATCCGCACTGGAAAATGATCTGCTTCCCATCCTATGCATTGGAGAAAAGTTAGAGGAGAGAGAGGGCGGACTTATGCATGAGATACTTGAGAGGCAATTATCCGCAGGTTTTTCAGAAGTGAGTAGCGCGGAAGCAGATAAAGTAGTAGTTGCCTATGAACCTGTATGGGCAATAGGCACGGGCAGGACAGCTACTCCGGATCAGGCACAGGATGCCCATATCCATATACGTTCATGGCTGACTGGCCTTTTCGATTCTGATATTGCAGGACAAATTCGAATATTGTATGGTGGGTCAGTGAAGCCGGAAAATATCAATGAATTAATGGCGCTCCCCGATGTGGACGGAGCTCTGGTTGGCGGTGCATCTCTTAAACCTGAAAGCTTTAGTCAAATTGTGAGTTGCCGAACCAGTTAATTAAGAAAGCAAATTAAGGGATATATTTTGTATTCTATATTAATAGTAGCCTATGTTATTGTCTGTATACTCTTAGTCCTCACCGTCTTGCTTCAGCAAGGAAAGGGTGCTGAGATCGGTGCTGTATTCGGGTCCAGTGATACAATTTTTGGCAGTGCCGGACCAGCATCTTTTCTGCATAAAATAACCGCAGGACTGGCAGTGTTCTTCATGGTCTTTGCCCTTATTCTTACCTATTTGTCAGCTCACAAGGTCGAGGATTCGATAATGCAGGACGTGGAGATAACTACCGGTAAGGATACCACACAGCCAAGTGAAATTTCTGAGGTCACAGAGACCACAGAGACTGTTGATACGGTAGCTCCTGAATCTGTTGAAACTAGTCCATTACCAGTAACCGGAGTTGAAGAACCTGTGAAAGGCCCGGGTGAAAAAACTGATGCAACGGCTAAGGATGCCTGGCCGAAGGAAGATCAGCCTAAAAATAATATACCATCAACAACTCAGCAACCCGAGACTTCTAAATAGTGTTTTGCCGAAGTGGTGGAATAGGTAGACACGCCATCTTGAGGGGGTGGTGGGCAAAACCCGTGGGGGTTCGACTCCCCCCTTCGGCACCAAATTTATCCTATATGGGAACAAGTATGGGGATCAACTTATTTGTAATCTAAATGACTGCCAGGTCTTTTTACAGGTAATCTAATCGTAAAAGTAGACCCCTTGCCTAGTTCGCTTTCCACTGAGATCGTGCCCCTGTGTGCCTGAATAATCTTCAACGCATAGGTGAGGCCGAGTCCGGCGTGGATCTTTGAAGTAAAAAAGGGGTTCAGGATATTCTTCAGTTTGTCCTTCGGGATGCCGACCCCTGTATCGGAAACATTGATCTCAATATATCCTTCCCTGACACGGCTGGCGATATTTAGTGCACGCGTCTTGTTCCGCATTGCCTCGATTGCGTTTTCAATGAGATGTGCAATTGCTATCTTAATCTGTTCTTTATCAACAGAGATATTAGGAAGATTATTCATCAAATCAGTCGTGACTTCTATATGATTTTCTTCAAGTGCAGGCCTATATTCTTCAATCGCTCTGGCAATAATCTCATTGATATCTACCGGCTCTCTATAAGATATTACGGTTGCCTGTAGCTCGATGAGCTTCTTTATCATATGTTCCAGTGTTTCAACATTTTGTACAATCAATTTAAGATATTTTCTGTTTGGATCACTTTCAGAAAGAGATTCAGAGATCCTTCGCGCAAACCCTCCGATGGTAACAAGAGGATTTCTTATCTCATGCGCCACTTGATCCATCATCTTTTCTAATGCCTCGGTTTTTTCCTCTTTTAGCAACTTCTCACGCTCCGCCTTCATGTTAATCAATGACCTTATTCTTGTAACGAGCTCTTTATAATCAAAGGGCTTGGCAAGATAGTCATCCCCCCCGATATCAAGTCCCTTGCAAGTGCTGTCAACATCGCCCTTTGCAGTGAGCATGAGGACCGGTATATAACGGGTACTCTCGTCTTTTTTGAGTCTTCTGCATACCTCAAAACCGTCCAATTTCGGCATCATAATATCCAGTAAAATCAGATCGGGTTCATATTCAGTAACCTTCTTAAGGGCTTCTTCGCCATCGTATGCCTCAGCGGTGTCATACCCGTCAGCGCTAAGCCGCTTCTTCAAGAGTTCCACGGTATCCACGTTATCTTCAACGATCAGGATTTTATTTTTATTCACCTAACTACCCTATATATTGTATTATTTCACAAGCATCATGAAAAATGTATAATTCTGTTCCTGAAAATCCAAACACAAGAAAGGGCCGGATACAAATCAAAATTCAAAGGCCGCTGCAATGAACTGCCCTGCCGTAAGCAGTTGGGTACCAGCAGATAATCTCATTTTTAAATGCCTCAAGGGGCGGATAATATGACCTCCAATGAAGATTAAACACTTTGAGAGGCTTTCATCTCTTATGCAAAGCCGAAAGTCCGGCTTTTAAGCCAAATCATATAGTTTTTTTCGCGTAGCTTTCGATCTGATCAGGCAACTCGTGTACATTTATCGGTTTTGATATATATCCATTAAAACCGGCCTGTAAGGCCTTTTCTTCATCTCCTTTCATTGCGTGGGCCGTCAATGCAATTATCGGCGTGTGCTTAAATTTCTCTCGAAGCCGCAGATTTTTTACAACCTCATAACCTCCCATTTTCGGAAGAGAAATATCCAAGAGAATAATATCCGGCTGTTCTGCAATCGCCTTTTCCAGGCCATCTTCTCCATCGAAGGCTTCAATCAGCTGATAATTACGATTTTTTAAGATCTTTATTACCAGTTCCCGGCTATCCTGATTGTCTTCAACTATCAGCAATTTTTTCTCAGGAACCTTCTCGGCTTCTTTCATGTCGTCTCCGTCTATCAGGCCTTTTTTATCTCATCAATCCTGTCTTTGAGTTCTTGTAAAAGATCCTCTTCTTTAAGCCTGCCTTTATTTAATATACCACGTAACCTTCCGTCCAGAGCGTCTTTCTCGTTTTTACTCAAGTCCTTTTTAGTAATAAGAATGAGAGGGATATTTTTAGCACTTTCTTCTGTTTTTATATGCTCGATTACATCAAAACCATCCACCTTGGGCATTGTAAGATTTAATATAATCAGATTAGGCATGAAACTCTTTACCAGTTCTATCGCATCCTGGCCGTTGTAAGCTGTCTTTATCTGACACCCGACTTCTTGCAAGGTATGTTCGATCAGCGATACTGTATCTTTTTCACTATCTACTACAAGTATCCGTTGTATTTTGCCTGTTTTTTCCAGAACTTTTATCTTTTTTAGTAAAAAATTCTTATCTAAAGGTTTTACCATATATTCCGCGGCACCTAAACTGAATCCCAGCTTTTTATTATCTACAATTGAAAGGACAATTACCGGAATATCCCGGGTATCCGGTGCACTCTTCAGATCTCTCAGTACCTGCCATCCATCCTTATTCGGCATCATGATATCCAGAGTAATGGCTACCGGTTTTATCTCTGCGGCCTTTTCAACTGCCTTTTCACCGCTGAGAAGACCTACTATTTCATATTCATCTTTTAAAGACTTCCTTATGATATCAATAGCGTCTGGATTGTCATCTATTGCCAGAATACACTTTCGGGAGGTGGCATCTATAGTCAATGGATTTGCCCCAGAGATCCCGGAACCGTCTGCCCCAAGCACCAGTTTCTGTATGATCTTGCAATCGATACAACAAGCAAGTTTCTCCGGATAAGCACCGATTTTCTGCCTTGGACACCGTGTCCCGACAATGAGCCAGCAACGCCTTTCTTCACTGTCATAGGCCGGACAATCTTTCTGCCCACAATGGATGTATTCGTGACATCTTAAAGGCCTGCCTTCATATTGAGGGTCTTTTAAAAAGGTCTCGACAGGCACACCGAAGTGCCCAGCCAGTTCGTCAGCCACTCCGAGGTCTATAATTGGCTCACTTTCAGTTTCGAGGACCTCTTTTCTCAGAGGAATTGTGAAATAAAATCGACTTCCTTCGCCGTACTTGCTTGTAGCCGAGATTATGCCCTTATGCATTTCAACCAGTCCTTTGGCAATACTGAGACCTAACCCGGTCCCTTCATATTGGCGAACAGTAGAAAGGTCGGCCTGCACGAACTTGTCAAAGATTTTGCCGAGATCCTCTTTCTTTATCCCGATGCCGGTATCTTCTACACAGACCTCTGCAAATACAGGAGGCTCGCCAAGTCGATGAATGCCGCGATCGGATGTCCTGGCACGGATGGTTATGCCTCCCTCATCGGTAAACTTGATCGCATTGGACAGCAGGTTCATCAAG